>NZ_NTLW01000170.1:0-59045 GCF_002632075.1 Pseudoalteromonas sp. ESRF-bin5
TTTAACTGGCAATTTACCGACTACGGCCCAGAATATACGGCGTTTAGCGGCCAAGGACTTGATGGTGGCTTTTTTAAAGCACCGCTTAAATCACTTACTCAACATGGAGCCGCACTGCTGGTGTTTTACAGTAACGACATTCACGCAACCTATAAAAAAGTAGCGCAATATGGCGGCAAAATAGTAAAACCTATTTTTGAGTTCCCCGGTGGTTGCCGCTTTCATTTTACCGAGCCTAGTGGTAACGAATTTGCCGTATGGTCAGAAAAACAATAAATATATCAAGTGATTAGTTGTTATTTTTAGATGAGATCACGATTTTACCAACTAATAACTAGTTTGAGTAAAATAAACCGATTTTTTACCAACTCATTAGGTCTAAATGGCCATTTAGAACAAAATTCAAGCATTTAAGGCCAAATTTATATGGATCCGATCAATTTAATTGAGCAAGTTAGTAAATGCGTGATCTGTGAACCTCATTTACCGTTAGGTGCTCGCCCCGTTATACAATTTAATGCCAATGCGCGTATTTTAATTGCCGGCCAAGCACCGGGCATAAAAGTACACGAAACTGGCAAGCCCTTTAACGATGCTAGCGGAAACCGCCTACGCGAATGGCTTGGGCTAAGTGTTGATGAGTTTTATGACCCGCAAAAAGTAGCTATCTTACCTATGGGCTTTTGCTACCCAGGTAAAGGTAAGTCGGGCGACTTACCTCCGCGTAAAGAATGTGCACCCGCATGGAGAGCGCAATTATTGGCCGCTCTGCCAAATTTAGAACTGACAATCGTGCTTGGTAAATACGCGCAGGCATATCATTTACCGCATACTAAAAAGAGGCCGTTAACCGAGTTAGTAAAATCGTGGCGTGAGTATTGGCCACAATATTTAGTATTACCGCACCCAAGCCCTCGCAATAATATTTGGCTTAAAAAGAACCCATGGTTTGAGCAAACAGTATTACCAGAGCTAAGCGAACGCGTGGCCAAAATAATAAACAAAGAGCCACAATGAAAAGATATAAATCAAACGGTTATATGCTTGTAAAGGGGCTTTACAGCGCCAAAGAGCTAAATGTACGTCTTGCAAAACACAATAAACGGCCAAGCGATAACCTAACTACAGGCAAAGTTATTAAACTTAATGCGGGTGACTTACTGCTATTTTCAGCCAATATGATTCACCGAGGCTTATACGGCAAAAACCGTTTAGCACTGGATATTATTTTTTGCGAAAATGCACCACAGCTTACCGCCTTTATCAATGCAGCAAACACTCCAAACTCGGCAATCGCTAATAAAACCGCTAATCCACAAGTATTTTTTAACCCACTTTAAACCCGCTATAACCCCATTTAACACAACACTTTTTCGCTTAACTATAAATATTACTAATAGTGTTGAATAAATAAACATCACTGTTATTTATTTTAAGACTCGTCAGTATGAAATAGACGCAAAATTATCCAATAAAAATAACCTCTATAATGGAGTTGCAGCTATGACAACTGAACACACACAATCACACACACGTTTAAAGCCTGCTTTATTAAAGCAAAAAGCACTGACTTTATTTACGCTCAGCGCATTAAGTGTGGGTATGGCACAAGCCGCCGAGAATAAAGTGAATAAAAGTGAGCTTGAAACCATTACCGTCACTTCGCAAAAGCGGGTGCAATCACTGCAAGATATTCCTACCTCTATTCAAGCGCTTTCTGGCGATTACCTCGAGCAAAACAGTGTTGACGATTTACTCGCCCTAAGCGAAAACCTACCTAACGTGCATATAACCGAAACCTCAAGCAGTAAACGTATTTTTGTACGCGGTATAGGCTCGGGTACTAACTCAGGCTTTGAGCAATCGGTTGCTATGTATAAAGATGGCGTGTATTTAGGTCGCGGGCATCAGGCTAAATTTCCATTTTTAGATATGCAGCGCCTTGAACTTATAAAAGGCCCGCAGTCGGTTATGTTTGGTAAAAACGCCACAGCAGGTGCCTTTAGTATGATCTCAAATTCGCCAACCGATGTACTTGAAGGCAACGTATCGGCAGAGTTTGGCTCTGATAACGAAAAGCGCTTTACAGGCGTTATAAATATTCCTATTAACGATGATTTAGCCATACGTATTGCCGCGTTTGACCACTCTGTTGATGGCTTTTTATATAACCAAGCGCGCCAAAGCGACGAGCAATCTAACGACTCATCAGGTGCGCGTTTATCAATAGATTGGCAAATAAACGATGATATAAATGCATTATTTAAATGGGAACACGGTGAGTTTGAGTCGCACGGTTCACGCTACCAATACATTATTGATACTCCCAACCGCGACTTACAAATAGCAAGCGATCCAACAAACCCGGGTAACGTGGGCTATCGCTCACTTTTACTAAGCGACAACTCGGGCCTTGATTACACAAGTTCGGTATCGGGCGATGGTCACCTAGGTGGGCTTAATGAGCAAAGTAAAACCACGCTTGATAACGCATCACTTAAATTAACCTATAACCATGGCGAATACGAGTTTACCTCTGTAACCACGTATAGCGAGTATGATTGGGACTCAACTTTTGATGCCGACTTTTCAGAAGTCCCGCTTATAAAACAAGACTACTTAGAAACCTATAACCAGTTTACGCAAGAATTCAGAGTAAGCTCGCCAACAGGGCGCACGCTTGAATACGTAGCGGGCATTTTTTACATGAGCAGCGAGCTTAAACACCCAAACGATATTTTATTTGGTGCATCGTTACTTATTCCTGATTTAGTGGGTACATCATTGGGCGTAAATGCCCGGTTTGATCAAGACCAACAGAGCTACTCAGCATTTACCGCCCTTACTTGGAATGTAAACGCGCAATGGCGTGCTAATTTTGGCCTGCGTTATCAAAAAGAAGAAAAAGAAGTAAGCAGCGTACAAAATGTGTATAGCGTATTTGAGCCCAATACACCGCAAGCCGTACAACAATTTGCCAATGCGGCTGCGCCCACTATTGCAGGGCAGCTCTCTGGCGCGGGGGTACATAACCTTAACGCTAAGCGCGATGAATCACACTTATCACCCAATATTAGTGTGCAATATTTAGGGTTTAACAACACCATGTTATTTGCAAGCGCTGGCATAGGCTACAAAGCCGGTGGTTTTGATGGCTCTGGCTTAAATGGCTCGCAAGGTAATACGGTTGACGAAAATTCAGGCTTTGAGTTTGACGACGAAAAAGCCACTAATTTTGAATTTGGTATTAAAGCCGAGCCAATTAAAAATACTCTACAAGTAAACGCTACACTGTTTTACACCCTGTACGATGACCTACAAGTATCTGAATTTAATGGTAATGCATTTGTAGTTAAAAATGCTGCCGAAACCAAAGTAAAAGGGATTGAGCTCGATTCGCGCTGGGCAATAAATCAAAGTTGGCAGCTATCGGCAAACCTTGCTGTGCTTGATTTTGAATACGAGCAATACGCTAGTGCCTCGCCAACAGTTATGCAAAGCGAACTACTTGGCCAAGCGTTTCAAGATTTAACCGGGCAAACTGGCGCGTTTGCTCCCGACTACTCAGGCAATATAGCAATTGATTACAATACCGAGGTATTTTCAAATCTTACTTTAAGCAGTAATTTAGCACTTAACTTTAGTGATGATTACTTTTTAGAGCAAGATCTTGACCCAATAGCCAAGCAAAGCGCTTTTGAAAAGCTAAATTTACGCATAGAGCTAGGTAGCAGTGAAGGAGATTGGTCGGTGGCGTTATTGGCTAAAAACCTAACCGATAAGCAAACTTTTTCGCAGGCCAACGATGTGCCGGTAATTAGCTACGCACACCGTTTTTTATCAGAGCGTGGGCGTAGTTATCACGCACAATTTAATTATCGCTTTTAAGTTTGTCAGCAGGGATAAGTTGCTGGGCTAAACCTAGCAGCTTTTCTCGCATCCAACTATTTACTAAATCGTCGTCAGCTTGTTCGTGCCAATACATGTGCACAGGCATTAACGGCACATCAAATGGCAAGCTAGTAACATGCACTGGCATTTGCTCTTTTAATACCTGCGCGTACGCGTTTGGCATGGTCATTATCATGTCGCTTTGGCTAATCACTTTAGTCGCCGCAAAATAATGTTCACATTTAAGCACTACATTACGGGCAAGTGCATGCTTTGCCAGCGCCATATCAATAATATCTACCTGCGCACCTTTTAACGACACCAACGCGTGCGATGCCTTTGCGTAATTTTGTACGGTTAAGTCATTTAATATGGGATGATCGTGTCTACAAATTAGCGAAAAATGCTCATTACAAATAAAGGTATTTTTTATGTGGTTGCTCGTTGGGGTAAGCACATCAATGACTATATCTAGCTCTTGGTTTTCGAGTGATTTTTCCATATCAACATGCGAAACCTGTCGGCTGTTAATTGTAATATTAGGGGTGTTTGTAAGTAGGTCGCTCATTAGTGGCGGAAAAAATATCGATTCTAAAATATCTCTAAAGCCAAATTTAATTTCGCGCTTAAAGGCGGCTATATCAAAAAGCCGCTCGTTGTTCATGGTTGCCTCTAATGCCTGCACCGACTCAATCACTTGGGCTATTATTTTTTGGCAAAAAGGCGAGGGCACCATACGCCGACCGTGGCGAATAAATAAGGGGTCGTCAAACTTATCTCTTAGGCGCGAAAGCGCATGGCTAACTGCTGGTTGCGTTAAATGCAGCTTATCTGCAGCACTGGTAATGCTCCCCTCTTGGTATACCGTTTTGAGTATTACAAACAGGTTTAAATCTATCTTTCCATGCATAGCATTTATGTTTAACCATTAATTAACATCACTTCTATTTATCTTAAGCGAGACTAAACTAAAGTCAATAGACTTTAATTTAGGATTATTATGAGCAATACACTAGAGCAGCAAGCCGCAAAAATGACCATAGGCAGCGATAAATTTAAACTTATTATGCCGCCTAAATTTAACACCCTAAACGAGCAACGCACCTACGAAAAACAACGCCTAGCCGCGGGCTTTAGAGTATTTGCTATGTACGGTTTTGATGAAGGGCTTGCGGGGCACATAACACTTCGCGACTGCATAGAGCCCGATACATTTTGGGTAAACCCCGTAGGTATGCACTTTGCGCATATTAAAGCGTCAAATCTTATTCGGGTTGATCATACAGGTAATATTATTGAAGGCAGCACACCGATTAATAATGCGGCGTTTGCTATTCATTCACGCATACATATGGCGCGCCCCGACGTAAACGCAGTAGCCCATGCGCATACACGTTATGGCCGTGCGTTTTCAGCATTAGGTGAGTTACTTAAACCAATTTCGCAAGATGCTTGCGTATTTTACGAAAACCACAGTGTATTTGATGTATTTAGCGGCGTAGTAGCCGACAGCGAAGAGGGCGACATGATAGCTAAATCGCTGGCTGATCACTGCGCTGTTATTTTGCAAAACCATGGTTTAATTACCGCTGGTTCGTCGGTTGATGCCGCAGTTGCCAATTTTGTATTGCTAGATAGCTGCTGCCAAAGCCAGTTATTAGCACAAGCCGCAGGCGAGCCTAAGCTTATTTCTCATGAGGTAGCACTACATACAAAACAAGCCAATGGCTCAGAGCTGGTTACATGGGGGAACTTTCAGCCTATGTATCAGGTAGTTGCTGCACAAGATAACAGTTTTTTAGATTAAAAAATGGCAATAACTTAGTTTTTGATAGACTAAATTTTACGCGGTAATGGCCCACACACCCAAAGCCGCGTTAAACACCATGCACTCACACGCAAACACACATTATAAAAATACGTTGAGAGTTTTATGACTATAACAACAATTAAAAACCACGCCGATGTTGGCAATTTAAACCTTGCTGAAATATCACCAGCGCAACTTCCTCGCTCTACTTATCATGCCATTTTACAATCGGCCCAAAACTTTGGTGATGCAACCGCTATTGAATACATTTTAGATGGCGACTGTATTAGCGAAGCGCAAATTCCGTTTGCAAAAAAACTTATTCACCGCATTTTAATGACCTTTAAAGGTAAAAGCTTTGCTAATCCGCACCGTAAAATGAGTTACAAAGCGCTCGCAAAAAACGTAACAGGGCTTGGCAATGCATTGCACTCGTTGGGTATTACTAAAACCGAGGTAACCTCGCTGGTGTTACCTAACTTTCCTGAAACCTATGTCTCGCTTTGGGCAGCAGAGGCCGCAGGCATAGCAAACCCCATAAACCCCTTGCTTGATGAGTCCATAATGAAAGAAATTATGATCTCAGCCAATACCAAAGTAATTATTGCCCTAGGCCCAGTGCCTGGTAGCGATATTTGGCAAAAAGTAATGGCAATTAAAGAGCATATACCCGGCCTAAAAGCGGTTATTAGCTTATTTGGTGACGACATAGCGTGCTCGCAAAATAATAAAGTACCCGTGTATGGGTTTAAAAAGTTACTGGCAGCGCAAAATACGCAAGCAGCTAATTTTACTTTGCCTGAGCAAAGCGATGTGTGCGCGTATTTTCATACGGGTGGTACCACCGGCCTACCAAAACTTGCAAAGCACTTGCACTTAAACCAGCTCACCAATGCAGGGCAGGTTAATTTACTTTCGCCAGTAAACGCAGGCGACACCATGCTAGTAGGCTTACCTATATTTCATGTAAATGCGGCGGTAGCCACGGGCATAGCCTCGGTTATGAAAGGCTGTAAAATTTTACTCGCAAGCCCTTCTGGCTTTAGGGGTAAAAACATCATTCAAAACTTGCTCACCCTAATTAATAACTACGATGTAGCCGTTATGACCGCCGTACCTACGGTTTACGCTGCTATGGTTGAACAAATTACTTCGCAAAAAATTACTGTACCACCGCTTAAAATGAAGTTTGCCATTTGTGGGGCTGCGCCGCTTTCATCAGATTTACAGGCCCTGTTTACTAAACTCACCAATACCCCACTGGTAGAGGGTTATGGCTCAACTGAGGGCAGCTCGGTAAGTACGTTAATGCCTGTAAACCCAATTAATAAAGAGGCTTCTGTAGGGCTGCCAATACCGGGGATTACGCTTAAAATTGCCGATATAAACGAGCAAGGCACGCTTGTTAAAATGTGCGATACACTCGATGTTGGCGAAATAATAATAACCGGTAATAACGTATTTCCGGGTTACGTAGAAGATGCGCATAACCAAGGCGCATGGGTAGTTGATGAAAACGGCCAACAATATTTTAGAACCGGGGATTTAGGAAAAATAGATGAGAGCGGGTATGTATCGTTATGCGGTAGGCAAAAAGAGCTAATAATACGCGGCGGGCACAATATAGACCCCAAAATGATTGAAGATGCCGCAACCAGCCACCCCGATGTAACACTTGCAGCCGCCGTGCCACGCCCAGACAGCTACGCAGGCGAAGTGCCGGTACTTTACGTCATGCTAAGCCCACAGAGCACGCTTAAACTTGATGATCTCACCACATACGTTAGCGCCAACATACCTGAGCGAGCAGCAATACCAAAAGCTATTTATATAATTGACGAAATACCACTGACCGCAGTAGGTAAAATTTATAAGCCCGAACTGGTTTGCCTAGAAATAAAACAAACCATTACAGAAGCAATTAACGCGCATTTAAAAAACAAAGCCGTGCAAATAAACGTATTTGCTGATAAAAAGTTAGGCATAAAAGCAAATATTTTTGTAAATGAAAACGAAATAAACGAGTTACAGCCTCAAATAAAGGCGCTGTTAACCCCGTTTTCATTTAACTATGAAGTACTCGCTATAAAAACAATAACTAACGAGGTCGCCTAATTTGAATGCATCTTTTTTAACAGAAATAATATTACCCCTAGCCTTAGCGCTCATTATGTTTGGTATGGGTTTAGGCCTTACAACTACTGACTTTACAAGACTTTTTAAAAAGCCCATAGCAATTGCTATGGGCTTGGTAGGCCAAATTATCGCCATGCCGCTACTGGCGTTAGGTTTATGCTATTTACTTAATTTACCCACACCAATTGCAATAGGGTTAATGATTTTAGCCGCGTGCCCTGGCGGTACTATGTCAAACGTAGTGAGCCAGCTAGCAAAGGCTAATTTAGCGCTTTCGGTAAGCTTAACCGCTGCCTCAACTGCTATTAGCATTATTACCACACCGTTTATTATTGGCTTTGCCATGCACCAATTTGCGCCGCAAGACGATGCCAGCTTTTCAATATTAACTACATCACTTGGGCTATTTGTAATCACCTTAGTGCCTGTAGCCATAGGCATAAGCCTGCGCCATTTTAAAAGCGAATTTGCGATTAAAAGCGAGCCGTTTTTTAGGCGCTTTTCGTTATTTTTTATGCTCGCCATGATAGCCGCGCTAGTAATAAAAGAACGCGCCTTACTGGCAAGCTCGTTTAACGATGTATTTTGGGCGTGTATAGCACTTAATATTGGTTCAATGATCATTGGCTTGCTAATAGCAAAGCTTTCAAAACTATCTTTAACTGATTCATTAACACTTGGCATTGAAGTAGGGATTCAAAACGCATCGCTAGCTATTTTAATTGCTATAAGCTTTTTAAATAAGCCTGAGTATGCCGTAACTGGTGGTGTATATGGCCTTGCCATGTTTATTGGGCCGCTGTTATTAATTGCTGGGCTTAAGTTTAAAAACAAACGCCTTGTAAACGCTTAAAAAATAATGTGAAGCGCCAAATTTTAGTTCACTAAGTTTGGCGCTTTTTTTATAGCTATTAACGTTTAAAAATATGCTGTACTTGCCCGCGTAACCATACTAAAGCGTCGTCTTTATCAGTACTTTGATGCCAATATAAATGCTGATAAATAGCAGGCATAGTGGTGGGCACAGGCCTTGCTATTAGTGTGTCATCCAACAATTGACTGGCAACCATTGAAGGTAAAGTGAGTAAAAATGGCGCGTCTTTTATTACCTCTTTCGCGGCAAAATAATTTTGACAACGTATAGCCACCTGCCTATTAAAACTCAATTGCAATAACGCAATATCTTCAATAACAGTACCGGTTGCCCGGTTAGATACCGCCACATGCTTAGCCGCTAAATAATTGTCTATATTGAGTTGGTTTTTAAGCGGGTGGTTTTTTTTCATGAGTACACAAAAGTGATCGCTTGAGAGAACAGCGTGGCTAATGGGCGCTTTTATTGGCCGTGCTACATCAATTGCCATATCTATTTGATGATTAGCTAATTGCTTATGCATATCTTCACGGCTTAATTTTACGCTCGCTAAGCTTGCATTGGGAGCATGTTTTGCCAGTGCAAGTTGCAATTTAGGCAAAACAATAGGCTCTATTGCATCGTGCAGAGCTATTTTAAAGGTTTGCGCAGTGGTCGCTAAATTAAAGTCACCGCAGGCTTGAAGCACTTGGCGTAATTTTTCGAGTAAATCTATTAGCTCGGGTGCCATACGTTGGCACGCAGGGGTGGGCAGCATTAATTGCCCTTGGCGCTCAAATAACGGATCGTTTAATACACTGCGCAAACGTTTTATAGCATGGCTAACTGCTGAGGGCGTTATGTACAGCACCTTTGCGGTTTCGCTCATGTTTTTTTCACGGTATAGGCATTCAAATATTTTAAGTAAATTTAAATCTAACTGTTGAATATTTTTAGCTTCTATCATTATTACCCGCTCATACTATGAATGTAATTCACACTTAACTGGTAATATATTTCATTTAATTCATTGGGGCGAATGTTTTATGCTGGGTTAACTAAAAAATAAACAGGCAACCCTAATGAACTTTGAGCCAAGCCAAAAAAGCCAAGACTACCTAAAGCGTGTAACTGCCTTTATGGATGAACACGTATTGCCTATTGAGCAAGCAGTAGTTGCGCATAACCATGCTAAAAATAATTCAAACGATTGGACCACTTGGCAACTAAGTGAGCACATTGAGCCATTAAAAGCGAAAGCAAAAGCCGCTGGCCTGTGGAACTTATTTTTACCCGATGCAGAACTAGCACAAGGTTTAACCTGCTTAGAATACGCCCCTATTGCAGAGCAAATGGGTAAATGCTTATTTGCCTCAGAAATATTTAATTGTAACGCCCCCGACACTGGCAATATGGAAGTGCTTTATCATTTTGCAAACGATGAACAAAAACAACAGTGGTTAACCCCATTATTAAATGGCGATATTCGCTCAGTATTTGCCATGACCGAGCCCGATGTCGCTTCATCAGATGCGACAAACATGCAAGCTACCATAGATGTTGATGGCGACGATCTCATTTTAAATGGCAAAAAATGGTGGACCACCGGCCTTGGTCATCCCAATGCACAGGTGGCTATTTTTATGGGGCTTTCCAACCCCGAAAACGATAAACACAGCCAGCATTCAATGGTACTTGTGCCGCTAAATACACCCGGTGTAAACATTAAGCGTATGCTAAGTGCCTGTGGCGATTTTGATGCCCCCTACGGCCACGGCGAAATGGAATTTAATAACGTACGCGTACCAAAGCAAAACCTTATTTTAGGGTTAGGCAAAGGCTTTGCCATTGCACAGGGGCGCTTAGGGCCTGGGCGAATTCATCATTGTATGCGCGCAATTGGCGCAGCAGAGCGCTGTTTAGAACTCATGATTAAACGCGGGCTATCGCGCAGCGCTTTTGGTAAACCCTTACTTAAATTAGGCGGTAATTTAGAACGTGTAGCGCAAGCGCGTATGGCAATAGATCAAGCCCGCTTATTAACGCTGCACGCGGCATGGAAAATAGACACTCAAGGCGTTAAACATGCCATGACCGAAATATCGAGCATAAAAGTAGTCGTGCCTAATATGTTGCAAATGGTCTCAGATATGGCAATACAAGTGTTTGGTGGCGCAGGGGTGTCGAGCGACTTTCCTATTGCCTCGTTTAATGCAATGGGGCGTATTTTACGCCTTGCAGATGGCCCAGACGAAGTACATATGGGCATGGTTTCGCGCCTCGAACTTAACAAATACCGCTAAGGCAACACCATGAAAACACGACTAATCATAACAGGTGGAGCCACAGGGCTGGGTAAAGCGTTAGCCCTGAGTTACGCAAGTAATTTGGGCGCTAACTTACAAATTTGTATTGCCGATATAAACGCCGAGCGTGCAGCCACAACTATTAGTGAGCTGCAAGCACTAAAAGCCGATGCTTTTTTTTACGCCTGCGATGTGACCAAGCAAGCAGATGTAAAGGGGCTTTACGATATTATCAAAACCAAGTGGCAGGGCGTAGATATTGTTATAAATAATGCAGGCGTAGCCACGGGTGGCTCGCTTGAGGGCGAATCGCTTGAGCAATGGCAGTGGATTATGGATATTAATTTGCTTTCTATGGTGCGGGTGTGCCAAACGTTTTACCCCGCCTTTGTGCAACAAGGCGGTGGCTACTTTATTAATATAGCCTCACAAGCAGGGCTTACCCCTATTCCGTTTATGAGCAGTTATAACGCCGTAAAAGCAGCGGTTATTGGCTTTAGCGAAACCCTAAAGCTTGAACTCGCCCACGATAATATAGATGTAAGCGTAGTGTGCCCAAGCTTTTTTAAAACCAATCTTGATGAATCAATGCGCACTAGCGAGCCGGCCATGAAAACCATGCTTAACCGTGCCTTTGAGCGCTCCCCCATAAACGCACAACAAGTTGCCGATATTATTTATACGCAGTCTCTTAAACGCCCATTTTTAATTTTGACCCATAAATTAGGTAAACAGGCCTTTTTAATGAAAAAACTACTCCCCGTTGAGTGGTACATTAAAAGCATGCTGAAAAAAACACGCTCTATGCAACGTTTAAAATCAAAATAATAAAGGCTAGCAATGAACACACAATTATTAGATCAAGCCAAAAACGTACGCCAAGGCGAAGAGCTCGACACACAAAAAGTAGATGCCTGGCTTAAGCAACACATTACACAATTAACTGGCGAGCCAAGTGTTACTCAATACGCAGGGGGGGCATCAAACTGGACCTACTGCTTAGAATACCCAGAGCAATCGCTTATTTTACGCCGTGCGCCCAAAGGCACCAAAGCCAAAGGCGCACACGATATGGGCCGCGAGTTTAAACTTCAGCAGGCACTAAAACCAGTTTACGGCTATGTGCCAAATATGGAGGCGTTTTGCTACGATGAAAACATACTCGGCACCGATTTTTACGTTATGGAAAAGCTTACGGGGATAATTCCGCGTAAAAATTTACCACGCGGATTAACCCCCACGCCCGAGCGCACCAAAAAGCTGTGCGAAAACGTACTCGACTGCCTAGTCGAGTTACACAAAGTAGATTACAAACAGGCCAATTTAAGTCATTTAGGCAAAGGTGAAGGCTACACCCAGCGCCAAATTAGCGGCTGGAGCGAGCGCTTTACTAAAGCCAAAACGTGGAATGTACCCAGCGGCAAAAAAGTAATTAAATGGCTTGAAAACAACATGCCAAGTAACGAGCGCATTTGCATAACACATAACGACTTTAGGTTTGATAACGTTGTGCTTGATGCAAACGACTACACCAACGTACTGGGTATTTTAGATTGGGAACTTGCCACCCTTGGCGACCCACTTATGGATTTAGGTAATACACTGGCTTACTGGGTAGAGCCAGGAGATGACTTTTTAGCCCAAGCCACGCGCCGTCAACCCACTCACTTAGAGGGTATGCTAACGCGCAAAGAAGTGGTGGCCTACTACTGTAAAAAAATGAATATAACCGTAGATGACTTTACCTTTTACGAAGTGTACGGACTATTTAGACTTGCCGGCATTGTGCAGCAAATTTATTACCGCTATCACCATGGGCAAACTAAAAACCCCGCCTTTAAACACTTTTGGGTGTTTGTACATTACCTTTTATGGCGCTGTAAAAAAGCCATTAACAACCAAGGTAAAGTCTAATGTGTATTTTATATTTAGTACGCCATGGGCAGGCCAGTTTTTCGGCTGATAATTACGATACGCTCTCAACAAAAGGACAACAGCAAGCCACACTACTGGGTGAATATTTAGCTCAAAAGCAGCTAACACCCGATGCTGTATTTGCAGGCACTATGCTGCGCCATAATCAAACCACAGAGCTTAGTTTAGCAAGTGCTAATAATACGCCTGTGGTAATAAACGATGCGCGATTAAACGAATACGATCACGAGCATATTTTAGCCGTTTATAACCCAGAGCTTGCCACCCCAAGCCAAGTGCGTGCTGCACTTAGCAAGCAAGCCGAGCCTATGGAATACTTTAAAACGGTATTTATTAGCGCCATACAGCAATGGGTACTCAATCCCGACAGCACTCAATATAACGAAAGCTTTAATGCATTTACTGCGCGTGTACTGGGCGCACTTGAACAAATAGCCAATGAAAACCACGGTAAAAAAGTACTTATTTACACCTCTGGCGGGCCTATTAGCATTATAACCAGCCATTTAATGGGGCTAAAGCTCGAGCGCTTTATTGATATTAATTGGAGCTTAGTAAACGCAGGCGTAACCAAAGTAGTGGCGCGCGGCAAAGGGGCAAACCGTCAGTTAAGCATTAGCAGTTTAAACGAACATCACTTTTTAGAGTGCCACCCACAACAAAAATTAATTACATACACCTAAGGATCTAATTATGCGCAAAAACATACTAATAACAGGTGCAAGTTCAGGCTTAGGCAAAGGCATGGCAAAAGAGTTTGCAAAACAAGGTTGTAATCTTGCTTTATGTGCTCGGCGCTTTGAGCTGTTAGAGCAGCTAAAAAGTGAGCTTGAACAAATAAACCCAAATATAACCATTAGCATAAAAGTGCTTGATGTTAACGACCACGAACAAGTATTTAGCGTATTTAATGCCTTTAAAGAGGAGCTAAACGGCCTTGATAGAGTAATTATAAATGCAGGGATGGGCAAGGGTGCTTCTATTGGTACGGGTTACTTTAATGCCAATAAACAAACCGCACAAACTAACTTTGTGGCCGCACTTGCGCAAGCTGAAGCCGCAATGGAAATTTTTAGAGCGCAAAACCATGGTCACTTAGTGACTATTTCATCTATTAGTGCTGTACGTGGTTTTAGGCGCGCCATGACCGTTTACGCCGCCACTAAAGCGGCTATTACCTCATTAAGTGAGGGGATACGCATAGATGTAATGCACACGCCTATAAAAGTAAGCTGTATACATCCAGGTTTTATAAGAAGCGAAATAAACGAAAAAGTAAAAACAGTGCCGTTTATTGTTGATACCGAAACTGGCTGCAAAGCACTGGTAAAAGCAATAAATAAAGAAAAAGCCAACAGCTTTGTGCCAAGCTGGCCTTGGGCATTCCTGCATTGGATTTTACGAATTGCACCACTGAGTACAATTCGTAAAATGTCGTGAGTGTTATAAATTTTAGGTATTAAAAAAGGTGGCAAATGCCTAGGCTGGTAGGAAACTGAGGGATAAACTATCTCTCAGTTTTTTTATATCTAATTGAAAAGTAATAAGTAAATTATTGTAGGGATTTTAAAGTAACATAAGTTTTTCAACGTAAAACCTTTAAAAACAAAATCTTACGCTATCAGAAGTAAGTCAATGAAAATAACGTATTGAAAGATAAGTATTTTACCTCTTGAACTTTCATAGAAACTAGTAGAGTACCAAGTTGATAGACTATACAATTGGATATATAATTATATAATCACATTAAAAATCTTATAAATCAAATTTAAATAATAAAAATGATTTTTCACTCATAAAACAAGGGATTGATTATGAAAAACGTCCTATTTGCATTGGCTTTGGCTCTTATTCTTTCTGGTTGCCAAGCTACTGCACCTAGCTTTAACGTTAATGTTGATTCAATCAGCGTACCAGCAAGTAATGAATTAAAAAGATATATTCTTCTACCCAATAATGAAGGTGTTAACGTAGACAACCTACAATTTCAAGAATATGCAGGTTATGTGGAACGAGCATTAACCGATCAAGGCTTTGTAAAAGCTACTGACTTTGATGACGCTAATGTTGCTATTTTCGTGGGATACGGCATTGGTGATCCGCAAACCAATCAATACACCTATTCTATCCCCACATGGGGTAAAACAGGCGTTTCATCTTCAAATACTAATTCAACGGTTAATGCATACGGTAATACCGCAACTATTAACTCTACTACGACCTACACGCCTACTTATGGCATTACAGGCTCAACAACTGGTACGAGAGTTTCTACAACATATACACGCTTCCTGTTTGTTAGCGCGTTAGATTTGAACCAATACAAAATTAATGGACAAACGAAACAAATTTGGAAAACTTCCGTAATATCTACTGGTTCATCAGGTGATTTACGGCAAGTGCTTCCTATATTGGTTGCAGCTTCTAAGACTTATCTTTCAAAGAATACTGGTAAAATGATAAATGTAAGTATAAAAGAAGAAGATAAAAGGGTATTGGCAGTTAAAGGTATAACAACCAATTAATTGCTTTTTAGAGTAAAGTTATGTAATTGATTTTATGTTTTCTGGATTGGACTGTAATGTCGAACTAGTGACACTAAACTCTAAAATATCATGAATATCAAAAGGCTTGTTAGCTAACCCAATTTTCTGAGCAGGAGTTGTTGGGGTTTTACCTAAGCCTTTTTTGTTTTTTATAGATTTTTCGTCAGTGAGGATGAAGTTGTTAAAAACTCTAACAATTTCAATAAGCATTGACACATATTTCGGATTATAAGAACCATATAAGTTCCACTTTTCGAACTTGGTATTTTCAGAAGACAAATCATTTTCCACATTGGTTTTATCATTGCTACTTGCCACTGACCTTAAAGGTCTTTCAACCATGCTTATACGCCTCCTGAGTATTTGAAAGAAGTTGTCTACCCCATGAAGCGAGGCGTTATTTATCATGTCTAGGTCGCAATTGGTTAGAAGTTTCAAATCCAAATACTTGCCTTCTATTACAGGGTCATCTTGAGAAACCCACTGAAACCCTTTATCGAATTCTTCTTCTCCCGACTTAAGTTTACTTTTCCTCACACAACAAGCCTGTATTTTTCCTTCTGAAATTAAATCTTTAAATACCTTTGTAATCGATATATCTAGTCCACCATCATTGTCGGCATAAATGTAAGCAAAATTTGCGTTAGCAACTATATCTTTTAACAATTCCATATGAGCTATCATTGAGTAAGTTTGCTGAACCAAAAGATGCTTTTTTGGGGTAGTGGTATCTAGGTCATCTAACAGATTTTCGAGTAGATTTTCATCTGGTAAATTGTACTGCTGATATCTTCGTTTAAAAGGTTCTTTTGAGTATTCACCTATTCTTTTAAACTCTTTATATAGCGATATGTAATCTGATGTGAAATCAAAGTTCAGAGTGCTACCGAATACAAATCTAGTATTGTTCTCTACCGTAGCGGTATTGAAGAGTGGAGTTCTTCTTGCATCTTCTCTAGAAGTCCAGTTTGCAAAAAAATGAAGTCTATCAATGCTTAGATGTAAGTTTTTACACTCCAAATTTTTGATATTATTAAATATTTGAAATTGTTCAAATTGGATGCTCTGGCGGTAGAAAAATTCAATTCTAGAATATATAAGATCATGATTAATTCTTAGCACTTCAGAAATTCTATTTATAATTCCTTTGTTTACTAATAATGAAAACAGGGTATAGTTTATCTGCTGATTATGCTGACCTTTTTGTGGATTTATCGGTGCTGAGAATTTCGTGTGGCATGATTTACACTTGAAAGTCTGAGAAACAGTCTCTCGAATGTTGTGATACTTGCCTTTCGAGTCTGGATAGACAATCTTAGGCAATCCTTTTGTATTTTGTAATTTTTTAGTGTTCTTGCTGTCGAGCCAGTACAAATTTGGGTGCTCTAAAATGCTTTTGCCAACATTTTCACATGGCGGTTTTAGTCTGGTTAACGACAGCTCTTTCCCACGAACTTTTTTAACTATTTGCTCATACCTTCTTCCATCAGGTATTCCTTTTTTTTTATCAGGATGAAGAGAAGTATTCGGACAAGATGGTGCTTGAAGTCTATATATAGACTTTAAACGTTTAATCTCTTGCACTAACGATTTATTGCTAAACACTATGCTAGATGAATTGCATAGTTTACAGAATAGAATTTTTCTAGAGTCTGAACTTTTTAGCCTGATCACTTTAACCTCATAGTCTCCTAAATTATTGGTAAATTTATCTTTATCAATTGGTTCAGGAAACTTTGGAGGCTTTCCATAGTTTGCACATCTAGGATTTTTGCAAAAATTAATCTGATAGTTTTCATATGCTCTAGGCAACGGAAATTTTTCAGGAGTGGTTCTAGGTGCATTGTGTGGTACTTTTGTAATACGTTCACTTCTGGAACTTAACGCAATAAAAAGCTCTGCTGTTAACTGAGCATCAATCAATGCGCCATGAACTAGTCTTAACGAAGTGTCTACGCCATACATTCTACAAGCGTTATCGAGGGATATATGTCGTTTTCTGTGTGTAGAATTCATTACCAGTTTTTGAACACAGACCGTTTTATAATCAGTCGAAAACCTAACCTGTGAATCTGCTAACTTGGCTTCGTTATCTAAAAATTCAAGGTCAAAATTTTCATTGAAAAAAACCAGTTGGCTTTTACCAATAAACTTTAGGATTCGCGGCAACTGAGTTTTGAATATTGGCTTATCTAAAAGAAAGGAATCTTTAAGCTTATGTGTTCTGATAGCATTTGGTGTGCTTTTGCGCCCTTCAGGGCTGATATATGTTTGGAAGCTGTTTCCAGTGATTTTGCCATTTATAACTTCTACAAGAGCGACCTCTATCACTCGATGACGACCTTTGATGGTACTTAAGCCTGTAGTTTCGGTATCAACAACAACGTGCCTTTCCATATCTACCCCTTTTCTTAAGAACCATTCATTTCTATATTATAGTACAAAAAACACCCAAAGTCGATATTGTCATAACTAACTGTATTAAATGTAGATATTAATGAAAACTTATGCAATTAATAGATTTGGAGGCTTGATTTTATTGGTCTGTAAAAAAGAAAGGGATGCTTTTACATCCCTTGATTTCATACTGGCCTAGCAAATGCCACCTTTTTTAATTGTTTAATACTTATAAAAGTGCAAACAACTTTTTAAGCTGTGGCATGTATTCACTTACTAATGCTAAATTACTTTCGCTAACAAGTGACTCGGTTGTATCAGCAGCGCTTGACGCATTACCTAACGAACCCATTAACGATGTAGCGCCTTTATCTTTAGCGCTTTTCATGCTTTGAAAACCACCCATTAATTTGTTTGCTGTTTCTTTATTTTCATCAGACAAACCCGATTTAAGATTTTCTATGTATGCCATAGACACTTCAGAACCCACGGTAATTAACTGCTCAGGCGTAAAGCCATAGCGAGTTGTTACGCTCGCAAAGCTTTTATACAGTGATTGCTCTTTAATCATATTGAGGGCTGTATTTGCGAGCGCGCCTTGCTCTGCTGTAGTTTGATCTGCGGTTGCACCTAGCATGCTGCCTAAGTCTACGTTTTTTAACGCATCTTGAGAGCTCGCCCAGCTTGTTATAGCAGGTAAGGCTTTCATGTAGCTTTGTAAATCACCTTCGGTGATATCTTTAGCAAAACCAGAAAAGCTCATTGCTAACAAGCTCAGTGATACAAGTAATTTTTTCATGCTGGTACTTCCTATTATCGAAAATCGATTATTATATTAGGCCCGTATAAAGGCTGCGCAATTAAAAACTAAATAATTGCCTATGCCAATCTAAATTTATTTATTGGCGTAAATGTATACTCAACTTTGCATTAACCGCCTATTTAGCTTATTCACCCTAAGTCAATGTACAAATGGTACAATGCATTTTTAGCAACGGAAACTGAACGCAATGTTAACAATTTCAAATACAGTCACTATTGATGAGTGGGAGTTAGAGCTCACCGCTATTCGTTCTCAAGGTGCCGGTGGCCAAAACGTTAACAAAGTCGCCAGCGCCATTCATTTACGTTTTGATATTAATCGCTCTAAATTACCAGACTTTTACAAAGAACGTTTACTTGCTTTAAACGATTCGAGGATCACTAAAGAGGGTGTTCTCATCATTAAAGCACAAAGCCACCGTACCCAAGAGCTCAACCGCGAAGACGCCTTAAAACGCTTAAAAGATCTCATATTAAGCGCTACCAAGGTCAATAAAGCCCGCCGTGCAACTAAACCAAGCCGTAATTCGCAGCGTAAACGCATGGATAAAAAAACTAAACACGGCCAAACAAAAGCATTGCGCGGTAATATTAAGTTTTAGCAATAAACCTAAATGGATGCGCCTAACTATATTAGTGCAAGGCGCATTACATATTAAAAGTTAAGTAGGTTAGCTGGAGAGTATTGGTCGGTTAGAATTTTGGTGTTTTTAGGCCAATCTTGCTCATCTTGTGTGTACTGCATGTAATTGCTTATGGCGTTTATATCTACATCATATTTTTTAAGCTTGGGCCCAAGCGCTTTAACACGTTTGTTAAGTTGAGCCTTAGTTGGCATAGCTTTAATACCCGCTAAAATAATACGGTTGCTTCGATTAGCGCGGCTTACGTTAATAAAATCGCCAAACACGCTATGGTAAGTTGCCGACTCATGCTCGTATAGTTTACTACTCGAAAATGTATTTGCTGCAACTACGCCGCCATCAGCCAACACACCTTTAACCTCTTCAAAAAACTCTTTGGTTAACAGGTGCTCAGGAATGTAGTCACCGTTAAACGCATCAAGAATGATCCAATCGTACTTTTTCTTTTTAATAGCCGCGCGTTTAATAAAGATACGGCCATCTTGAACACTAGATGTCACTTTATCGTTTTCAATAAAGCTAAAGTAGTCGCGAGCCACACTCAATACAGCGGGGTCTATTTCTACATTGTGTATTTTAGCCGCAGGGTATAACTCATGAATAACATTCGACAATGTGCCTCCCCCAAGCCCAATAATTAATACATTTTTAGGGTTTTCAGTTACTAATAAACTCGCAAAAGTAAGCTTTGTGTAGTTGAAAACGAGCTTGTCGGGGTCGTTTTTGTACATGCAACTTTGACTTGTTTGGCTACTTTTAGTGTTAAATTTTAAGCAGCGTAAATCGCGAGTTTCATCAACAATAATATTGCGATATAAAGAGCGCTCTTCGTGAATAACATTAGCTAAAGCAGCGCCTGAAAACACACTAAGTGCTAAAAATACATATTTAAGCATGCGCAAGCTCCTTATTATTAGCAACACTGTTTACAGCAATTGCAACAACACCTAGCACACCCAACGTAGTAGCAAAGGCACTAATAATGGTGTTTACATCAAACGCGAGTACAAAGTAAAAAGAGGTAATAATAGTGCCCAAGGCACTGCCAAGCGTGCTTACAAAATACAAAATACCTGCAACTTGGCCGCTTCTTTCGCTGTCGGTAACCAGCAACCTTACTGAGTACGGCGAAATCATACCTAATATAATGGTTGGAATAAAAAACAACGCAGTAGAAGCGAGTAACGAGCCATAACGGCTATCTTCAATATGGGTAAAAATAAATGCCATTATGGGCTCAGCAAACAACGTAATAGGCACAACCATAATGCTCGCAACTAAAAATATTAATCCGTATTTAGTCAGCGACGCATTTTTTGTACTTAGCTTACCGCCAAGCAAGTAACCAAAGGACAAGCTAAGCATAAACACAGTAATAATACTGCCCCAAATATGTACACTACTGCCGAAGTAAGGCGCTAAAATACGCCCTCCTAATAGCTCAATCCCCATAATGCAAAAGCCACTGCAAAAGGCTAAAAAGTAAATCAAAGCGTTTGTTTTTAAAGTCATGTTTTTATCGTTATGTAACTATAAGTAGAGCACCATATTAACGTGATGCCACCAGAGTCGCTAGTGTAATAATTAGCCGTTTGTAGGAATAAAAAAAGTATTGCTTATTAATTTATTGTGCTATCATTTTATTACAATATAACGTAACTTGTTTTGTTGTATTGTCGGTTAATTGTACTTGTACCATTTCGCTTGATTAAGTGATCTACTTAAGTGTGGAAAAACGTGTTGATAGCCAGCCAAAATATTTGTTATTTAGTTGCTCTCGGCAATTTCTCCTGCTTTGATCTACCTTCTGCATCTGTGCAGTCGTAAATGAGAGTTTTTTAAGCAGGTATTTCCACCTTTAGCCCCGCAAAGCGATTAAGTATTGTTGCGGATTAGTATTTTTAACCACCTTGCTATTTTGTAATGTAGTTTTCATCCTAAAGCGCTTTAGTGTAGTGGCTAAAGCGCTTTTTATAACGAATACATGAGTTTATTAAGCCACCCATCGGCCTTCGATGGTTTATAAATTAACACAATGTCTTCACTGTGATGACTGTTAACCCCCTTTACAGTTAATTTTGTAAACCCTAAATCATCAATCACAAAATTTGGTAAATACGCCAACGCCAAGCCACTTTGTACTACCTCTATTAATGCACTGTAATCGCTACATCTAAATACAATATTGCGCGGTGCAATATCGTCTTGCCAGCCGTCGGAGCCTATTCCTTGCTCAAGGCCGCACAATGGCGAAAACAGCGGGCATGCAAAAGCTGCGTGCAGTAATTGGTTTTTATTAAGCGTTAAAGAGCCAGTTTGTACTAGCTGATGCCCAGCGGCCGCAGCCACACTAAACCCTGTATTAAATAAATCAACCGTAACTAAATTAGCGTGTGAGCTATTATTTAATGCCTCGCGAGTAACTAGCGCAATATGTGCAGCGCCTGATGCAACTTGGCTTATAGCTTCACCTTCAAATACATTATTAATACGTACCGAACAAGGCAGGTTGCCAAGAGGGGTAAGTAACTTTTTTAAACCACTTTTAAGTAAAATGGCAGGGCCTGCAATAACTGCATTAAATTTATGATTATCGCTTTTAAAACGGCTAGTAAGCTGCTGGTAATTATGAACTAAATCGCTACTGTGCTTAACAAACTCTTTGCCTTTATCATTAAGTACTAAGGTTTTCCCAACACGATTAAACAGCTCCGTGGCTAAGTTTGCCTCAACCTTTTTTAGCGTTTTAGACAGCGCCCCAGGGGTAATATTAAAATGTTTAGCGGTTGTGTGCAGGTTTTGCGAACTCGCCATATGAATTACTTTTTCAATGTCATCTAAATGCATAGCACCAAACCGTATTGATTAAAAGGAAACAACTAACAACTTATTATCGATTATTTATATATAAAAATCAGCTTATAGTGGCGCTATATTTATTTTTGAGCATTAACATGAAACACATACTGCTATTTTATATTTTATTGTCGAGCGCAGCACTAGCAAGAGACCCTCAGTACAAGGCACACAACACACATAAAGCCCACAGCTATGTGGGGTTTCATGGCATGGCGCTTATATTAGCCGGCGATAAAGTACTTGCCAGCCACATGCCTTTATACGCCCCCCCACACAACTACCAAATAGTGTACGAAGTAACTACCAATGACACCCATCTTAAAATAATCAAAAAAGCACTGAACGAGTCACTAAAAAAACAAACTCAGATCACCATTTTACCAACCAAATTTGATTTGAATTTATTAATAAATAAGCTGACACCCACATTAAATACCACTGTGTTAAATGGCCATTTTGAGCGCGGAGGTACGGCTTTGTTTTCGACAAAGCTGACCTTTAAAAATCCGTTATATGTAAAAAAGATCGCTATAACACAACCTGAAAAAGAAGAGTTTGATTTAATAAAGGTTTCAGCAGAGCAGGGGATGGTAATTCATAAAATACAAAGTAGACCAAGCTATGACTCGTTAATTTTAGTAGCAATAACTAACGAGAAATATAATGGCAAGTTAATGTGTGATGCACCAGTAACAACAGCGCTTACCAGTAAGCTAAAAGCCTGTTTTAAAAGCGTACCAAGCTATTTAGAAACTCGCGATTTTGCAGTTAATTAATCTATAAATAACCCTATATACAATGACAGCCACTGCTAAATATTGAAGCGTGACGTGTAGTGGCTGATACCTGAAGTTAGCGTTTAGATGGAAAGATTATAAATGCATGACTGGCTGTTATGAGCGAGGAGCTGTGGATCAAAATTAATTGTCATTAGCTAATAGATACTATAAGCAAACGTCTCCCCCTTACATAGTGAAATAAACTTTAACAAGCATAATATTTATAGCTGGCAATAGCTTACTCTATTTGCTATTAATGTAAGTTCATTAAATAAGGATTTTTTTGCGCTAAGATAGGGTGGGGTGCATAGTGTTCTTTGATAAAGTTGTTAGCTTATAATTGAATAAGCTAATATATTTTAACTTTAACGAGTAAAGGAATATAAAATGAAAAAAATGTCTGTTTTAATTTCAGTGTGCTTTTTAGCTGCTTGTAGTAATACTAACGATGTATCAAGCAACAAAAGATATACCCTGACATACGATAACGGGACCCCTGTTAGTGCTCACAAAGAAATAAATGACTGCAACGCTGCTGCTATTGTTGCTAATATCAGAGAAGTTAATAACTGGAATAGCAAATACAGTAACTCAAAAACAGCTCCATTAAATAAATCATCAGCACCTAGAAAAGCCTCATGTGAATAAACCTAACAAGCCCCTTATTGGTGCATTATGCATCCTAAGTTATGAGAAAAATTTCAATTAACGTTCAGCGTGATAGTGTTTGTATGGGGGACGATTACAACGCCCCCCATACTGTTAATTTTTCAGTGTTTGATGATAAGTCTTTAAAGGATGTATTTAATTACCTCGCAAAGCATGGTTATTTGGCGAAAATTGCGGGTAAGCATCATAGTTGGTCTTGTTTAGTAAATGGAAAAGTAATCGCAACGTTTAAAGGAAATAACAACATTCCTGAATATGATTCATCACACAATAATCCAATTTTAGAGTTGGCTACGAACGGAAGAATTAATGCTAAATTTGTTTACAATAGCGCGGCCACATAACAAAAATTCTAAGGCGGATATGCCGGAAGAACGCCATCCCACTGCTTAAAATAGTGTTATATTGCTAAGAAGGTTTATAAATGAATGAAGAGATTGTTGGAATTATTGTTCTTCTCGCCCTTGGTACTCTGACATCAATTCTGGTTCATTATTTAATGTCAAAACGGACTTTAGCGGTTGTATTATCTGCACTGTTGGGAAGTTTGCTTTTTCAATTTCTGGTCTATTTAAACCAGGGCCATTTAGATCCATTTATTCTAATCACTTTTGTTACAAGCTTCTTTATTATTGTACTCATATCGTGGTTAGTAAGTATTCCATTTTCAAAGCATCGTCGTGAGACCACAGATTGAAATATTTAAATACAAAATATCAATCCACAAAACCGGCACCAAACTCGCAGACTGACTTCCTTCGCTCGCAATATAGCCAACAAGCATTGTGCTATCAGTTGGGGCGTTAGGTTCTAAGTTAAATTGAATCTCTGTCAAGAAATAAACAAGAATGGAAAAATATCAGCAGGCACCTTTGAGTTTAATGATAACTCTTAGTTGACCCATTTATTTTATCACCATTTGCATTAACAGTTATTATTGGTTTCACTTGTTTAGCAGTAACAGATTCATGTTTTTCCTTTAGAGAGACTTTGTGTAATTAGTAAGCTATCAGTGTATGTACCTATAATCAATAAAATGAAGAGATTGATTTTTATAAACCCTAAATTAGCCAAATTAATAATCTACACGTTCATTTAACACAAAAAGGCCGCAGTAAATAAATACTGCGGCCTTTGCTTTAAACTATGTACTTGAAGCTAAGTGCGACTTAGTAAGCGCCTGCGCTGTAAATAAGCTCGTAGCTGTGGCTGTAAATCTCAAGGATGTTACCAAACGGGTCTTCCATGTAGATCATGCGGTATGGCTTTTCGCCAGGGTAGTAGTAACGCGGCTCTGGCATACGTTTTTTACCACCTGCAGCAACAATACGGTCTGCTAAGCCTTCAACATCAGGGTCTTGTACACAAAAATGAAAGATACCGGTTTTCCAGTATTCAAAGTTGTCTTTAGGGTTTTCTTGGTCTTTAAATTCGAAAATTTCTACCCCAATTCGGTCGCCTGTTGAAAGGTGCGCTATTTTAAATTTTTCCCAATTTGGACCAAATACATCGGTACACATTTCGCCAATGGGGCTGTTATCTTCAGTGATCACGGTAGGCTCCATTATGGTGTACCAGCCCATCACCTTAGTGTAAAACTCTACGGCTTCTTCAACATCTGGTACTGAAATACCAATGTGCGAAAAACTACGTGGATATGTATGACTCATAATCTGTCCTCTTTAACGTGTGGCTTGTTTTGTAACGAGTTGATGGAGTTAGTTTACGAACCATGAGTTATTAAGTAAAATTATCATTAATCATCATTTTGAGTATGTTTTGTAATGATAAACCCGACATGGTTAAACACGTTTTGCACGTTGGTTGAGGTAAATCATTTTACCCAAACCGCCGAGCGCTTATTTATGACCCAATCGGGCGTAAGTCAGCATATTAAAAAACTAGAGCAGCAAGTAAACTGCGCGCTATTAGAGCGCCACGGCAAACAATTTACCCTTACCGTACATGGGCAAAACTTGTATCAACAAGGCAGCTTGTTATTAAAAGAATGGCAATTTTTAGAGCAGCAATTAAAAGATGACTCGCCTTTCAGCGGTTTAGTAAAAATACAATCGCCTGGTAGTTGTGGGCTAAAGTTTTACAATCAACTATTAGCAATGCAAGTAGAGCACAAGGAGCTAGTTATAGATTACCGCTTTGCTCCAAATATCAGTGTTGAACAAGCGGTGGCCAATCATAGTGCCGATATTGGCTTTTTAACTCAAGCGCCAACCCTTAGCGAAGTTACTAGCCACAAAATTGGTCAAGAAGCTTTATTATTAGTAACACCTGCACATATTAAAAACCCAACGTGGGAGGTTTTATGTGAGCTTGGCTTTATTGGCCACCCCGATGCAAAACACCACGCGCAGCTGCTACTAAGCGAAAACTACAGTGAGTTTGAACATGTTGATCAAATCAAGCAAACGGGGTTTTCTAACCAAATAAGTTTAATACTTGAGCCGGTAAGTTTAGGGTTGGGTTTTACGGTTTTACCTGCGCATGCTGTTAGCGCATTTAATAAACCCGGACTGATAAAAACACACCATTTAGCTAATCCAATTAGCGAAAATATTTATGTGTGCCATCACCGTAATAGGCCAATGGCAAAGCGCATGAATACAGTAATTAAAGCAATAAAATCGGGCTAGGGCGCGTGTAACGGCGCCCGTAAAGCCCCTTTACAGCTTAAGCTGTACGTTTAGCTTTTTGCGTAATGTCTGTGAGGCTTTGTTTGCTTTTTAAATAAACCTTATGCACAGCAAAAGTAAGTAAAGTCATCAGTACCATCATACATAGTGTCGGCCAAAGGCTGAGGGTATGATAACCAAGCGCCCCCATAAACCAGCAAATAAGTACCCATTGAATAACATAGAGCGCGGTTACATGCTTACTGGCATATAAAAGAGCACGTGTAATAGGGCCATTATATTTATCAGCAAAAATAAACTGTATAGCCGCTAGTGCACATAAATTTAAGCCAATTAAATAGCTAATACCGCCGACATTTAAATGGAAAAAGTTGCCAAACTGACCTTTAAAATCAATAGCTAACCATACGCCGCCAATAACTAGTAAAGCAGCGCCAAGTTGTGCACATACCTTAGTAATCGGCATTTTGTCGATTACTAAGGTATAAACGACCAAGTACATACCCCGTTAATATCGCACTTACCCAAGGAAAAACCGGAAAATACACCTGATAGTTATTAGCAAAAAATACATCACTAATATAAGGTAAAAGCGTAAATTGCTGCCCCCTTACAAACTGGCTCAAAACTGCAATTGCAATGGCTAAAACCGCAATCCATGCTGTTTTCCAACGGGCAATATTAAGCACACCAAACAGCAATAAGCTAACTCCAGCTAGTTGTAAAATATCACCTGTTAACACCATAAATTGTAACTGCCCAGCACTGAGCGGACTTTGCCAGCCATAAGCATTTATAAACGCCTCAGGCATGGTATTAAATACTTCAATAGGCAGCCAAAACTTGGCCGCATTCATTAAATAGGCAAGCAGTAAAAGCTGTAAACCTCGCTTAATTAAAAGTAAAGGTGTTTGCCTACGCGAGAGTGCCATAGACAGTCCCATTGCCACTAAAAACGAGGCGGTGCCTTTGCCAAGTATATGCACAACCGTACCAAAAGCGCTTTCACTTTGAAGCGTCGAGGAGGCATACATCCATAAGGTATGCACAATAATCATAATAAAAACGCTCGCACCACGCGCAAGATCAATCGTTTTAAGACGTTGGTTCATTGGTTTTAATATCCTTTTTAGGGCAGGTTTGGCATTTGCTATAACCAGCTAAATAATAGCGGCAACAAGTTAAACGCTGGGGTTTTTCAGTAAATGGCGTATCAAGATTAAAGTGCTGACAAATAAGGGTGTGCAGCTGACGATGGCAATTGTTGATATGTAAAGTAGTAGCAAGGTCTAAGCTATGAGCTCGCTCAATGGTGCTACTTAATGAATCGAGTAATAACCGTGCTTGTTCTTTTTTACCCAGTGCATAGTCGGTATTTACCCATTCACCAACTTGGCTTATAAAATGAGTAAACGCTTTGGTTTGCTCTGTTTTACTTACTAATACGTCATTATTCAGGTTAAACCCACGACAATAAGCGCCATTTACCGCTAACGGCATGTTTATGGGATCAGCCGTACTTTGCTTGCAAGCAAACCAATAGCAATAAGCGTAAACAGCTTGCCAGCAAAGCTGTAAATACAAATGCCGACTAATAAATTGCTTAGGCGCAGTAGGGTACTGCGCCTTACAACGAACTGTTAAAGCGCGCACTAATAATAAGCTCGGTTTAAAAGTTCGTTGCACGGGTTGTTGGCAATATAAAAACTGCGCAAGGGTAATCGGTTTAGCCATACAGCTTTGCCGATACGGGGTTGTTTAAGTTACCAGCAAACTGCAAACTACCTGCCGGATCGGTTAAATCAACCATTTGCTCATTATTACCCAGCTGTAAGCGATTTAAACAAGAGTGAGCAAACTCATCACTAAAAAAGTCATACTCTTTAAATCGCTCATTTAAAGCAGGGTTCGCATGTTGATACGCTTTAACACTTTGCGTAACACACTGCCAAAAGTCATGCTCTGTAATACGCTCTTCTCGCACTAAAATTGCTACTAAGTATCTAAAGAAGCAGTCAAATACATCGGTAAATATACTTAATAGCTCAAGCTCTTTCGGCATAGAAACATGAATACGTTCAACCCCTACAGGCAATACTTCAGTGCTATTAAGTAAGGCAACCTCTTCACCTATGTCTTTCATATATGCGCCCACAGGCACCGAGTTTTTAAGCTTTAAAATGAGGTTTTCGCCATGAGGCATAAACACTAATTTATGCGCGTAAAAACAATGTACTAGCGGAATTAAATAGGCATTAAAGTAGGCACGTAACCACTGCTGCGAGCTCAAACCACTTTGCGTTATCCATTCGCCCACTAAACTTTGGCCATTATTATCTAAGTGTAATAACGCTGCCATGGTGGTCAGTTGTTCATCACTATTTAAATTATGGTTTGGGTTTTCTCGCCATAAGCAGGCAAACATTTTACGATAGGGTGTATCACCTAGCGCGCTTTGCTCAAACGTATGATGGGCATAACCTAAGGTGGCGTATTCTCTAAGCGCTGTAAAATTAGCGCCTGCGAGTTGTTGATCTTGGCTAACCTTAGCAAATACCCAATCGTTAATGACAGGAGTCACCGCCATGTAAGCACGCGATAGGCCACGCATAAATCCCATATTTAAAATCGACAACGCCACTTTTAAATACGGCTTATGCGGGTGCGAGCAATTATATAAGGTCCGAATTGACTGTTGCGCTTGATATAAATCGTCACCTTCACCTAAATACACTAATCGCTGATTTGCCAACTCATTTGCAAATACCACACTCAATTTGTGTTGGTACTGCCAAGGGTGAGCAGGAATGAGTAAGTAATCATCGGGGTTTAGGTTTTGAGCTTTTAGCGCTTTGTTGAACGTATCTCGGGTGGTTAAATCTAGTTCATCACTTATATGGCTTGGGTAATCGGCAAAGTATTCACTATGAGCAAAGTCGCATACCGTTTTATGCGCTGCTAACCACAGTACTTTAAACGGTTTGCCTACTTCTGGCGCATAACGTAAAAAGTCAGCTTTACTAAAACCAATGCGGCCATTATTAGCAACAAAGGCAGGATGCCCTTCGCTCATTGCGGCTTCTATTTTTTGCAGCCCTAAATTAGCTAACTGCGCCGCTGTTAACGTGTTATTTTCAAGTTTAAAGCACGCACTGGCTAAAGTAGCATTTAGCTCTTCAAGGTAGGTGGCAAGGCGCTTACCTGTTAAACCTAGCGCAGGCCCTTGCATACTAAAAAAGTGCAATACATCTAGTGGTTGCAGCTCTTCGTTAAGGTTGTAAAAGCATAAGCTTGGCTCGTCTATATCAATGTGGTTTAGTGCCATAGCACGGCCATTAAAAATAAAATAACCGTCTTCAACATTTACTTTAAAGCCTTGCTTTGTTGTCTCTGCGGCCAATAAACGCTCGTGCACTAGCTCGGTGAGTGCTTTAGCTTGTAAATGCCGATTTGCCCATTGCCAATGAGGCTGTATCACGTAATCAGTTTGCAAAGGCGCTAACGAATCAGTAAATAGTTGGCTGTGCCTATCAAAAGCGGCTTTATTACAAAAGCCTAAATAAGCGGCTTTTTCGCCTAGTTGAATTTGCTGGGTGTGCACAAACCCCAAACGCTTATTTAACGTATGAATTTTACTATTAGCAATGTCGGGCTCAACCACAACACGGGCGGCACTGTTTTGAGCAAAAATACTTTGCAGCACGCACTGCATCATTTCAAAACTAAAATGGCGCTTAGGTGCCGTGTTAGGCGCTAATAAAATATGCATACCCACATCATTAGGTTCAACCTCGTACGCCGCTTTCATTAAGCTTTCGTGCTCAGGGCTATAAAGCTCAACTAAAGCCAATAGGTTATTATTTTGCTCGATCACGTATGCCTGATGATGAGGCGTATCAATAATATCTTGATACGCTTTAGTTATTTGTTGCTCGGTTTGCTGCTGCATACCCCAAAAGTGCGAATACGGTTGCTTAAGCCAATCGCAAAATGTTGGCATATCTGTTGGTTGTAATAACCGCATCGTCACTTTGCCGGTATGCTGTAGGGTGGTTACAAAAGATGAAAAATACATAAAAACTCCAATAAATCTTAAAAACTAAGACGCTGAACGCGCAGTTCGAGCAACAGCCTTAACCCGCCAAAGCAAAATAAAGGCAAGGCTTGCAAAGCCAATAGCAGCAAAGTAAAACACAACCGTTGTTGAAAGATGCTCTACGCTCATACCCACTAGTAACGACGCTAAAATAACCCCGATATTTTGAGCTATGTGCACTTTGGCAAAGTCGCTGCCGTAATGTGCAGGCTCACTTTTAGCAAATAGCATTACCTCTAGCAGTACCATCACTTGAAATAGCGCAAAACCATATAAAACACGTGATAAAATCACTAACCCCACCGACTCCTGCGCTTGTAAATAAAGCCCAAGCGCCCCTAAAATAAGTGCACATAACAAAGTGCTAGTGCGGCTTAATGTTGGCAGTGGTAAATGCTGCCTGAAATGATTAAAAACCAGCATAACAAGCGCGGAAAAGGCAGGAATGGCGTATACAACAGCGCTTTGCAACGTACTGCTTTGTGCGTTTAATGCTTGCCAATGAGTAGTAAAGAAGGGGCGAATTAAAAACGCGCTAAAATAAACCACCACACTTAAAAAGCAAAATTGCCAAATAAAATAGGGAATACGTTCTCGCGGTTTTTCAGTCGCTATTGCTTGCTGATAAATACCTGTTTTTAATGAATACATTAAGTAGGCGCATAATAAAACCTGAACTAGGTCACCGGCACTACTGAGTAATAACGCATAGCGTGGCTCTGCTAAACTAAAGAAGTAACCACCAATTAAAGCACCACCAATCGCACCAAAATGCATCAATACAGAAAACAAACCAATAATAGATAAATGCTTAGTTTGTTGCTCTAATCGCAGTGCAAATGGGTATATAAGTAGGTAGCTTGCCTTTAGCACCAACATAAGTTGGTAGTAAATCCAAAACTCCCACACATTGGTCGCAAAGTAGCAAAGCAGGCCAAAACCAGCGGCTACTACTTGGGTTACTAACCACAAAGCCAATTCATTGTATTTTTTAGCGACCTTAGCCCATAGCGGTAAAGCCAGCATTACAGTAATACAACAGTTAGCCACAAAGAGGCCGATTAGAGTGGCGTTACTAATAGCAAATTCACTAGCAAAAAATTGCGGATAAAACGGTAGCAGCAAGGTATCGCATACAACCGAAATAACCGTCAGCAAAATTAGCGCTAAACGAAGACTCATGCGGCGCTACTCTGCTGTTGTGTTGATAGGGTGACATCGCTTAAATCAAAGTTTTGAAAAGCAATTTTTTGCTCAACCTGATAAGGCGAATAACCTAAAATTTCACGTAAAATAATACTATTACGGTAGCAAGCCATACCTAAATCTGGAGTTACAAAACCATGAGTATGCTGCTCGGCATTTTGTACAAAAATACGTTTTTGTTCGCTATCTACCGCATATTCACGGCTTACTAAATAACGACCTTGCTCATCTTGGGGTAATTGGTGGGCAATATTATTTAAAAAAGCAGGGCGCTGATATTTAAAGCCCGTGGCGCAAATTAAAAAGTCGGTTTCTATTGAAAAGGGCTGCTCAAGCTCCTGATGATAAAACTCAGTCAGTAAACGCTCACCTACTTTTTGAGTTTTTGTTAGCTTGCTGTTAGTTTTAAATGTAGTAGAGATTGGCCCATCAAGGCTTTGCGCGTAGAGGGTGTCGAAAATGTCGTTAATTAAATCGCCGTTAATGCCCTTAAATAGATTTTTTTGGTTTTGATTTAGCCAATCTCGCTGCTCAGTTTTTAAATTATAAAAGTAATCAACATACTCAGGAGAGGTCATTTCAAGGGTGAGCTTAGTATACTCAAGCGGGAAATAGCGCGGTGAGCGTGCTATCCAATCTAACTGCAAACCTTGCGGTACTGCTTGCTGCAATAAGGTGTGGTAAATTTCTGCTGCACTTTGCCCAGCCCCTACCACGGTAACTCGTTTAGCCGCTTTTAATTCATCAAGCCGATGACAAAAATCGCTACTGTGCATTACGTTATTTGAGTTACTTTGCACAGCGCAATCAGGAATATACGGTGCAGGCCCTGTGCCCAAAACAATATGGCGAGTCACATAATGTTGCATACCATTAGGGGTGTTACAGCTAACGGTATAACACTCACTTTGCGGGCAAAATTCAACGTGAGTGACTGTTTGTTCAAAGTTAACATTTGAAAGCTGCGAGCAAACCCATTGGCAATATAAGTTGTATTCACGGCGCAATAAAAAAAAGCTTTCGCGAATATAAAACGGGTATAAACGATTATTTAATTTGGCATAATTTAAAAAGCTATATTGGCTGGTTGGATCTGCCATGGTTACTAAATCCGACATAAACGGGGTTTGTAATGTAACGCCCTCAAGCATCATTCCAGGGTGCCAATCAAACTCACTGCGCTGCTCTAAAAACAGGCCTTTTACATCTTCGAGCGGTTCACTTAAACACGCTAAAGATAAATTAAATGGGCCAAGACCAATAGCTATAAAATCGTAAGGTTGATTATCCATTATGCAATTTCCCTATAAGTTTGCCATGCAATGTGGCTAATTTTCTCAATAACAGCGCGTACATCAGATAATTGGCACTGCGCATTAAGCAATGTAAATTTAAGATAATGACGACCATTTATTTTTGTACGGGCAATCATGGCTTCACCAGTTTTTAAAAACGTTTGTCGTACATGCAGGTTTAAAGAGTCGAGTAAATCAAGGTCATGTTTTAAATCATCAGGGGCAAATCTAAATACCAAGGCACTAAGCTCGGGGTAGTTAACTACTTCAAAGTCGGGGTGGTCGTTAAGTACAATATGCGTTTGGCGCGCAAGACCAATAACTTTATCAAACGCGCGGCCAAGCGGTGCTTCTCCAGTAGTGCGCAGTGTTAGCCATAACTTTAAGGCATCAAAACGGCGAGTGGTTTGCAGGCTTTTATCAACCAAATTAGGCGTGCCATTTCCCGCCTCTGCTAATGGGTTTAAATAATCGGCATACAAAGTAATGTGGCTAAAATAACGTTTGTCGCTTAATAAAAAGGCACTACAACTAACCGGTTGCATAAATGATTTGTGATAATCAATCGTTATTGAATCAACCAACTCAATGCCATTAAGCGCATTGCGGTGGTGCTCGCTTACCAACAAACCGCCACCATAAGCGCCATCTACGTGGCACCATAGCTGCTCTTCTTTAGCCAGCATGGCAATATTATGGATTGGATCGATTGAGCCAAAATCGGTTGTGCCTGCGGTAATAACCACTGCAATGGGTAAATCACCTTGCGCTTTGCTTGTTGCTATGGCGGTTTTAAGTGCCTCCATATCCATTTGCATTTCGCGATTTGTAGCCACCGGCACCACGGCGTTGTAACCTAAGCCCAGTAACGCCGCTGCTTTTTGAATACTAAAGTGCGCCACCTCAGAGCAGTAAATTTTAAAGCGCGAGGCAACAGCTGGTAAGCCCTGAAGTTTTACCTGATGTTCTGGCGCATAGCGGGTAACTCCTACTTCACGAGCAACCAACATTGCCATTAAGTTTGATTGCGTGCCGCCACTAGTAAATACTCCATCGGCAGTGCTTGGCAATGCTGCTTTTTGGCATGTCCAATCAATCAGCTTTTGCTCAATTAAGGTCGCGCCTGCACTTTGATCCCACGTATCTACCGAGGTATTAATAGCAGCAATAATGTGTTCGGCCACCACAGCAGGATAGGTTACAGGGCAGTTTAAATGAGCCATGTAGCGAGGATGATGAAAATACACGGCATGATCTAAATACACGCCTTTTAGCTCTTCAAGCACCGCCGGGAAGTCAGCCAAAGGCTGTGATAAATCAACATCGTTTACTACTTTTGCTAACGCATTTATCGACACACCTGAAAATGGCTTTTGGGCTTTAGCCATCGCTTGCTGTACTGCCGACAACCCTTGCAATGACGCTATTTGATAATTAATGAACTGCTCTAAATTGAATTGTGGGGGTAAGCCGCTTTGTTCAAATACAGCCTGTTTTTCAATGGTATTAATATTTAACACTTGAGATTGAGACACATCAACATCCCTTGAGTACACTTTTTAGGTGCAAGGATCTTAATGATAATAATTTCTATTTGCAATAATGAAAAAAGGTTAGATAGCAACTTTTTTTAATTAGAGCTAACAAGCTTGTCGTATATTTTTAACTAAAATCGATAAACTTCACTATTAAACGACAAGCGTTCCAAGCAAAAAATAAACTTAAAAAAGAGAAAGTTAAGTAAATTATTTTAGCGGTAGCAAAGCTATGTTTAGCCATTACCACCTATTTAAATATGAGCAATAAATACGCAATTGAGCTAAATAATTACTGTTTATGAAATATTTAATACAAAACTTAAAGTATTGGCGGTTTTTCTGTTACGTTGGTGTTTGTATTAACGCTAAAGGACGGCATGATGGAAGTAAAGCAACTAGCAAGTCAGACCTTAATCGGCTTAAAAGTAAGAACCTGCAACGCCAATGAAATGAACGCTGGCACTGCAAAGATAGCTGAACTTTGGCAAAAATTTGGTGAAAAGTTTGCCAACAGCCTCACCCAAAACACCAAAGTATATGGTGTGTATACTAATTACGAAAGCGATCTCACTGGCGATTTTGACGTAATTGCCTGCTGCGATAATTTATCACTTAAACTCCCTGAAGCTAAAAAAGTAACCACCCAAGCGGGGCGTTATTTGATATTTAAAGGTGAGGGTGAAATGCCAAATGCAGTAATCGATTTATGGGGCGAAATTTGGCAGTACTTCAGCTCAGACGATTGCCGCTATGAACGTACTTACACCAGTGATTTTGAGTATTATAAAAACAGTAACGAAATAGAAATTGCCATTGCAATTAAAGACTAATGAAAGGCTAGGTTTGTAAGTGCAAACCTAGCCTTTCATTAGTGTAATTTAACCCCTGCCAACTAAATCATTGGTTATTACTTGCCAGCTTGTTTTTTAAATCATGTAAATCGCACACCGTTATTGTTGGCGTTATTTCCCATGGATCAAAAATAGAATCCTCAGAACGCTTTATCCACGCACCGCGCATGCCATGCGAAATAGCGCCGGTTATATCAAACGGGTTACTCGAAATAAGCCACGTGTTTGCACCCGTTGAATTTGCCTCGCGCAAAAAGTGGCTGTAAACACCTGGGTTTGGTTTAAATGTTTTCATATCGTCGGCGCTTACTACGCCTTCAAAATAATCACTTATGCCTGCCGTTTCGAGCAAAGTATTTACCGCATCAGCAGCGCCATTAGAAAATGCAAACAACCGGTAATTTTGTGCTTTAAGTTGCTCAAGCCCTTTTTTAACATCGTCAAAAGCGGGTAAAATTTTATATTGCTCAAGTAATTGCTGTTTTTGATCATCAGAGAGTGGTGTTTTGTGCGCTAGGCAAGCGTAGTCTAACGCCTGTTTAGTACATACTGAAAACGGAACATAGTTTTGCATTAAGCCGCGCCTAAACGAATACTCCAACTGTTTTTCACGCCATGTATTTGAAAAGTTTTGCGCTTTATCGCCAATCATATTTTCAAGTAAAGATAGTACGCCGTGGGTGTTTATAAGCGTGCCGTATACGTCAAATGCGAGTGTGGTTGCCATGTTTGCTCCCAAAATTTAAGTTACTTGTAGCCTAATTGTTTCGAGCTTAACTTACTTTGAACGACTGCTCAACGTTGTAAATTTGTTATATAAAAAGGTACATCAACAACACCCGCGCTATAAACGCTAACAGAAACCCCGCAACATTTTAATTAAAGAAACAGCGCTTTCAAACCAGAGATACTCGCTCGTTTTAGAATGGCTAGAACGGCTGTTGAGCTTATAAGTGCTAGTTATAAATCAAATTAAGTAATAGCTAAAAGTAGAGGGTTACTGATTTATCTTATTCCTTTAGATTTTGTCTAATAGGCAAAATAAGGATAACGAGTCGGTCAATAAATTTGATGTCAGAACTGAGACTTTACCCCTTTTGTTTCTTATACATTTTGAAAACTATATTAATTTTATAAACTGAACTATAAATAAGTGTTGTCTTTATCGTTGGATTCTTATTATGAAATATAAGGTAGTAACCATATGGTTTTTAACATTCTTTATTGTTGGGTGTGAACTCGAGGGAGATGATGGAGTTTCCGGAGCACAGGGGCAATCTGGTCCTCAGGGAGAGCCTGGTCCTCAGGGTATAGTAGGGCTGAGTTGTTGGGATTTAAATGAAGATGGAAATAAAACCATGCCTGATGAAGATACAAACTCCGACGGCGTTATCGATGTATATGACTGTCGTACCATTATAGATTTAAGCCCTACAAATACTCTTGTAAATAGCACTACGCAAACAATAACAAATCAACACACTCGACAATCCTATTCTTCTGCATTTGCATCAGGCATTACATTGTTTACAGGTTCAAGTGAGGATTATGAAAATGCGACCGTCGACGGCAATTGGCATGCACTAGACAATTTAGCAGCAGATCCTATCCAAGATCCTTGTGGGCTATGGAAATGGGAAAGTACCCCTGGAGGGTCTTATAAACTACAAGCAGAAAATGCAGTGGCTTATAACGTTAGGCATATGCTTGCAATTGCATTATATTCAGCAGATCCAGCAGAAGATGCACATTTTGGTTTTGAACAATGTCAAAATGCATGCTTATCAGATAATAACTGTACTGGCGCGTTTTACTCTGTAGAGGACGGCACTGACAACTCTTTGAATTGTAAACTGCTGCGTGATGTGGGATTTGAGATAGACAGTGCGACAGAGTTTTCCGGATTTCAAACTGAAGAAATAGGTTTCGCTTCGGCAAATATTCAAAATAGTCCGATATATATTGGCGTCATTAGTGTTTGCGAGTAGTGCTCTAAAACTTTTTATACGAGGGGGGCACGACAATAAAGTTAGGTTCAACAATGCTTATCAAGGAGCATCGTTGAATCTGAAAGTGATGAGCAAAGTGGCACTTCAAACCTGATGTATTAGCAATTCATCTTTTTCCGACTTTCTACTTAATAAGTAATTGGATTTCCAACATCTAAACTGAAGTAAAAATTATTTTCGGAGTTTAAAAATGAAGAACCAAAGAGGCTAGAAGTGTAAATCTAAACTTCAGATATTATAGCTTCTACCTGTCTGCTGATGGCACTCTCCAGCCCATTGGAAAAGCTAACGGTTAGGTTAGGTTAGGTTAGGTTTAATTATTTTTGCTGGGTTTGTTGAATTCAACCCAACCAAGATTCAACGAACTTAAAACCTTTCACCTAACACCTTTTGCCTTTAACCTTTCACCTCGTTGTGTAAACCCCCGTTACATTTTGATTAAAAAAGCCACACTTTAACTTATGTTTAGGTGTGGCTTTTTTTACAGCAGTTGCAACTAAAAGTTAAGCTACATTCGCTGCTAATAACTCTTTACGTACAAGCTCTGCGCCTTTGCTAAGAGCGTTGAGTTTGCCGTTTGCGATGTCACGGGGTAGGGGTGCCATACCGCAGTTGGTGCAGGGGTAGAGTTTGTCGGCATCTACATATTTAAGCGCTTCGCGTAGGGTTTTGGCCACCTCTTCAGGGGTTTCTATAGTATGGGTGGCTACATCGATTGCGCCCACCATTATTTTTTTACCGCGTATCAGTTCAAGTAGCTCTATGGGTACCTGTGAGTTTTGGCATTCGAGCGAAATAATATCTATATTCGATTTTTGCAGCTTAGGGAATACCTCTTCGTATTGTCGCCACTCGGTGCCAAGGGTTTTCTTCCAATCGGTGTTGGCTTTAATGCCGTAGCCGTAGCAAATATGCACGGCGGTTTCGCATTTTAACCCTTCTATGGCTCGCTCTAGGCAGGCTATACCCCAGTCGTTTACCTCGTCAAAAAACACGTTAAAAGCGGGTTCATCAAATTGAATTATATCAACCCCAGCGGCTTCTAGCTCTTTGGCTTCTTGGTTGAGTATTTTAGCAAATTCCCATGCTAGTTTTTCACGGCTTTTATAGTGATCGTCATACAGGGTGTCGATCATGGTCATTGGCCCAGGCAGTGCCCATTTAATTGGTTGGCTGGTTTGCTGGCGTAAAAACTTGGCGTCTTCAACAAATACCGATTTAGTACGAGACACAGGGCCAACCACTGTGGGTACGCTGGCGTCGTAACGGTCGCGAATTTTAACTGTTTTACGGTTTTCAAAATCAACGCCATTTAAGTGTTCAATAAAGGTGGTTACAAAGTGCTGACGAGTTTGTTCGCCATCGCTGACTATATCTACGCCTGCAGTTTGTTGCTCGTGCAGGGAAATACGCAGGGCGTCGTGTTTGCCATCAACCAGCTCACTGCCTTGTAATTTCCACGGTGACCATAAGGTTTCGGGCTCAGCAAGCCATGACGGTTTTGGCAAGCTGCCTGCTGATGATGTGGGTAATAGTTTTTTCATAATAAATGCTGCCTTTAATTTTGTTGTGTGATTAAGCGATACTTGCCGAGAACTGCTTCAGTACTGATTGATAAGGCTTAATAAAATGCTGCTCGGTAAATTTGCCTTGCTCAACTGCTAGTTGACCTCGCTCTGCGCGGTCATACACAATTTGCGTTAATGAATGGTCGTCATTTTTTAAATTCGGTTTATAACGGCTACCTGCGGCGGCATTGGCGTTATAAATTTCTGGACGATAAATTTTTTGAAACGTTTCCATAGTGCTAATAGTGCTAATTAGTTCAAGGTTGCTGTAGTCGTTAAGTAGGTCACCAAAAAAGTAAAACGCTAACGGTGCAACGCTGTTTGGTGGCATAAAGTAGCGCACTTGTAAGCCCATTTTTTCAAAGTATTGCTCTGTTAACGACGACTCATTAGGCTGATACTCTACGCCTAAAATAGGGTGTAAATTTTCGGTTTGCTGATAGGTTTTGTTATCAGACACGCTTAAACAAATAACCGGTGGCTTTTTAAAATGCTGTTTATAGGTATTTGAGTTTACAAAGCATTTAAACAACTTTCCGTGTAAGTCACCAAAGTTATCAGGGATACTAAATTGCGGTTTGCTTTTGTTATGCTCAAGTAGTAACACGCTAAAGTCGTAGTCGCGCACATACGATGAAAAGTTATTTCCCACCATGCCTTCTATTCGCTCGTTGGTTTGGCGGTCAATAATATTGGTTTTTAATACCTCAATTGACGGAAATGCCTGACCACTGCCCGCAATATCTAAATCAACCGAAATGATTTTGAGTTCAACCTCGTAACGATCCCCTTGTGGGTTATCCCAACTGGCCAGTGCATTAAAACGATTGTTGATCATTTTTAGGGTATTACGCAGGTTTTGTTGGCGGCTTTCACCCCTTGCTAAATTAGCAAAGTTGGTTGTAATACGTGTGTTGTTTGATGGGTGGTAGTTTTCGTCCAAGTTAGTGCTTTTAATAGTAAATGTAAGATCAGTGCTCATAGCCGTATCCTTTCAATTTGAGTAATTACTGCTTTTATTAACTGGTTGTTAAACCGACATAACGGTTAAGCAGTAGTGATGCTTTGCAGAGTTAATGAATTTATACGCGGTATGTAGCATGAAGAAAAACGGGTTTATTTCAGGTAAAACATGAGACAGATTCACGCTTGAGTGAATTCATTAAGTTAGCAATATTGATTAGTTGCTGATGAGGGGTAAAACCCGATTTAGACGTCTAGATTTCTATTTAATAAACTAAGCTATGCAGTTTATTCATATAAAACCTGAATAATATTCAATGCTTTTAGAACGTGCTTATCGTTTGTATTGGTAGGTATGCTATTTAATAAAATCCAATAAATTCAACAACTTAAAAATAACAACCCATGTTAAAAATTTAATATAAAGCTAAATGAGGAAATGTTTATTTTTTAAATACAATTTAGTATTTAAAAATAGGGCGCTTAATTAAACACATTGATAACCACGTGCCGAGTAGCGCTAAGCTTACGTTGTTTGAGCGTGCTTTATAAATTCATCGTAAATACTGTCTTTAATAAGCCTGTCGGGCGTAAAGGCATAATAATGCTGATAAACATTTTCAATTGTACCTATATAGTTAACGTCGTAGTGACGCTCTACTTCGGCTCTTACCAAAATAGGCGCAGGGAATATGCCAAACCCTTGTTCACCTAACGACTTCATTAATGCGCTGTCGTCAACATGGCCAGCTATTGTCATTTCAATCTTGTGTTCTTGCAGCCAATAATACATAGCACGCGCAACGGGGCTTTCTTTTGCAGGCAGCACTAAAGGCTTGTTATTTAAAGATTGCGGAAACTGCTTATGTAACTGCGAATGCCATGTTTTGTTTCCAAAAAGAGCGATTTGGCTTTTGCCTATTTCATGGCAAAACGCCTTAAACGATAAAGTGGTATCGAGCGGTTTATCGGCTAACACTAAATCAAGCTTATGAATCGCCATTTGTGCAAGCAGTTCATCTTGTTGGCCATCAATACAGTGTAAGTTGGTAATACGGTCGTTATTAATTAAAGGGGCTAGCCACTTTGACACCAGTGATTTGGGCAACACATCTGAAATACCGACCTTTAACGTTCGTGAATAGTGCGTGGTATCACCTTGCGTGGTTTCGAGCCATTCGTGAGCAATAGCAAACATATCATTGGTGTATTGCTGGGTTACATGGCCAAATTCCGTTAACTGTAGGCCTCGCCCTTGGCGAACAAACAGTGGTTTTCCTAGTCGTTGCTCTAAGTTAGTAATTTGTGAGCTGACCGTTTGCGGCGTTAAATTAAGTATTTTACTCGCCGCTGCAATACTGCCGTGCTTACTTACCTGCCAAAAATAATATAAGTGATTGTAGTTGATGTTGGTAATCATTCGAAAATACCTGTTTTAAAGTAAGAAATAATCAGCTTTTTCCTTTGCCTCTAAGTTAGTAGATTACAGTCATGCCTGCAACATAGGTACTATTAAAAGGTGTAATTGCATGAAGCTAAAACTTACAGTTAAAAACAAGATAATTAACGCAAGTGAAAAGATGTCGCTTTTAAAGCTGATCAAAACACAATTGGCAAAACATGCTTTAAATATTCGCAAAGTGGAGATTCAAATAAATGATCTTTCGAGTGATCGCCACGGCACTTTGCAGCAGTGCAAAATTAATATTCTTGTACCTGGGCTACCCAGTATTAATGTAAATACAAAAGGACGAAGTATGCTGCAAGCGATAAAGCGTGCACTTAAAAGTTTGCAGCACATTCTCGTTAATAAGTACCAACCTTCGCAACCAAGCTCTTAATATCGCACTTGTAGTAGCAAGGATGCTACTTTTTTAATGCCTCTCTAATTCTAAGCTATGTTTAGTATTAAACGATTCAATTATTACCATTGAGCAGTATTTTCTTGTTGGGTTTTGTTGCAATGAACCCATCGAACGCTTTGTAACCCCTCGTTACACTTTAATTAAAAAAGCCGCACACTAATAATTAGTGTGCGGCTTTAGTATTTTACTTTTTAAAGCGATTACTTGGTTAGTAAGTGCTTTTCAAAAAAGTCAGCCATCATAGTATGGTAATGCAAGGTAGTGCCTTTGCCTTCACGTAAGCTGTGTGAGCGGTTAGGGTATGAGAAAAACTCAAACTGCTTGTTATGCTTTACAAGCTCATCAATTAAGCGTTCTGAGCCTTGATAATGCACGTTATCATCGCCTGTGCCATGAATAAGCAGTAGCTTACCAGTTAGGTTTTTAGCAAAGGTAATAGGCGAGGTGTTATCGTAACTCTCAGGATCGGTGTTTGGGTTACCCGCATAACGTTCTTGATAAATGGTGTCGTATAAACGTATATCTGGCACCGGTGCTGAGGCAATGCCAACTTTAAATTTATCACCATGGCGGAACAGTAAGTTAAGGGTTGAGCTACCGCCACCTGAATGCCCCCACACACCAACGCGGTCTGTGTCTATTACATCCCAACGTTTGGCCATGGCATCTAGCGCATCAACTTGATCTTGCACGGTAATTGAGCCGATTTTTTTATAAATCGATTTGCGCCAATCACGGCCTTTTGGTGCGCGTGTACCACGATTATCAACTGATGCGACAATAAAACCTTTTTGCGTTAGTAACGATTTATATAAGTAACTGTTGCCTTCCCAGCGGTCTTGCACGGTAGAGCCCCATGGTTCGCCGTATACGTAAAACACAATTGGGTATTTTTTACTTTTATCCATGTTCTCTGGGAACATAATGTAGCCGTCAAGCTCGGTGCCATCTTGCGCGTTTACTTTAAAAAACTCATGCTTTGGTAAGCTTTGTTCAGCCAGTTTTTGTTTAAGCTTTGTATTTTCAACTAAGGTTTTTACATTACTATGATCGCTCACTTTAATGATCTCTTTAGTCGGTGGCGTACCAAATTTTGAGTAAGTGTGCATAGCCCATGAGGCATCTTTTGACATGTAGTAGCTGTTTGAGCCTTCAAACTCAGCAGGTGTTACCCGTACCGGTTTGCTGCTGCCATCAAGCGGTGTGCTGTATAAATAACGCTGACCAGGATCATTTGGCGAGGCAGTAAAATACATTACGTTTTTGTCTTCATTGATGCTCAGCATATCAATAATGTCGTAATCGCCTGGGGTTAGGTCGATAATAGTTTTGCCATCGCGCGATACACGGTAAAGATGACGCCAACCGTCGCGTTCGCTATGCCAAATAAAAAACTCACCGTCTTTTGACCAGTTGGCTTTATAAAACCATTCGATAAACGCATCGTCTTTGTCTTCTAAAATTTTAGTCAGTTGCTGCTTTTGCCAATCAAACAACCACACTTTGTTATGGCTTTGTGGACGGTTTAAGTCTTGAATCATTAATTCATTACCAGTGCCTGCCCAGCTAATACGCGGAATATAACGGTCGCGGTTATCGCCTTCAAGCTCAGCCCAACGGGTTTGTTTGTCGCTAAGGCTTACCACACCAACACGCACGGCAGAGTTGGTTTCACCCGCTTTGGGATACGGGAATTTTTTAAGGGTAGGGTACAGATCATCAGTGTTGTTGATCATAGTGAAAAATTTAACGTCACTGGTATCAAGCTGCCAATAGGCAATTGATTTGTTGTCGGGGCTCCAACGAAAACCATCTGCAATAGTAAACTCTTCTTCGTATACCCAATCAAAATTACCGTTAACAATAGTGGCGTTACCATCGGTTGTGAGCGCAGTCACTTTGTTGCTGCCAACCGCTTGCATATAAATATTGTTATCGCGCACGTAGGCTACTTTTGAGCTATCTGGCGAGAACTTAGCAAACATTAACGTAGTTGGCTCAACGTCCTTACCACCAAGTTGCTGTAATTGGTTAGTCTCAAGGTTAAGTAACCAAAAGTCGCCTCTGCTGCGTGAGCGCCAAACTTGCTCGCTGTTGGTAAATACCATCAGCCATTTACCGTCTTTTGACCATTGGTAACTTTCGATTGCAAATGGCTCGTCTGCGCCCTCTGGCAATAGCTTTTCAAACTCAACCAATACTTTACGGCCTGTGCCGTCAGCATTGTAAAATACAATGTCGTTGCCTTTTACGCCGTGCTCTTTTTCGTCATCGGCGTTGTTATCGTCTGCTTTTTCTTTTTCGCTTTCGCGCTCTTCAAGTACGGTGTAGCCAGTGCCATCGTCTAGCCATTTAAAGTAAGTGCTACGCTGGGTTTTAAATTCTTTATCTTTATAAATTTGCGCTAGGCTTAATGGATTATTCACGGTACTCATCGCTGCATTATTGTTGGTTGTTATGCTGGTACTTGAACATGCTTGCAAGCCTAAGCCCGCAACAATGGCCAGTGCCAAGCCCGATGTTTTGATCAGATTCATTGTTATTGTTCCTTGGGTCTGCTGACCTTTATAGATTAAGGCGCTTATTACATTTACTGTAACAAAATAACCTACAGAATATCAGCATGCTTAACGCACAAAGCTATGGTTTAAACCCAAACTTTTATAATTTATTACTATGCTGGATTTTTAAATTCATCACTGAGCGTGTCGATTAGTGCTCTTACTGTTGCCGATAAATGCTGACGAGAAGGGTAAAGCACATATATTTTCATTAGGTTTGATGTCCATGGCGCTAATACACGCTGCAAGCGACCATCAAGTATATATTGATTTGCCAAATACGTAGGCTGTACTGAAATACCACCACCGGCTATGGCTGCATGAAGTAATGTGGTGGCCTCGTTTGCACTTAAATTGCATTTAACATCAACTGATTGAAACTCATCCCCGTTGTGTAAATGCCAAATATATCGGTCGAAGTTTTTATAGCCTAAACACTGATGAGCGCTTAACTGTTGTGGTGTCGTTATTGGCGGATAATCAGCAAGGTAGTCGGCTGAGGCCACTAATATAGATTCACACTCGGCAATAGGTTTACCTATTAAAGATGGATCAGGATTGGCTGCAATACGTATTGCCAAATCAACACGTTGCTCTATTAGATCTGTGGTTGAGTCTTCAAGATCTATGTCTATTTGCACGTTAGGATGACGTTTCATAAAGCGTGTAAATATAGGGGCTAATTGCGCAAAACCTAACGACATACTGGTCGCTACTCGTATTTTACCTGACAACTGTTGCTGGCTTTTTGTTTGTTCAACTAAACGGTTAGCCTGTGCTAACCATTGCTCTATTTCGGGTAAACAGGCCTCGCCGGCGGTGGTAAGCGTTACTTTACGGGTAGTGCGATGCAATAAGCGCGTATTTAACCAGGCCTCTGCCGACTCAATATGACGAGTAACCATAGGGCGTGACATTTCAAGCCGATCGGCAGTGGCAGTAAAACTGCCTGAGTAGGCAACATCCACAAAAACCTGCGCTGCGGTAAGTTTATCCATAGTATTTGCACGATTTATGAAACAATGATGCTAATTATTGGTTGTTTTTCTGAACATATCAAACCTTTATTATGCTCGCATTAGCAACCAATGATGAGAATACTATGAACCTACGCACTCTTTTACTAAGCACACTATTAGCCAGCAATATCGCTATTGCAGACGAAACCCCACTAACCCTTGATGTGTATAACGCTGACAGCAATAGCTTTCATGTTAATGCCACGCTGGTTTATGGCCATACCGATGCAATTTTAATTGATACCGGATTTACAAAAGCAGATGCACTGCGCATTGCCGCCAAAGTAATTGACTCTGGTAAACAACTAAAAACTATTTTTATTAGCCAAGCCGATCCTGATTACTACTTTGGCGCTGAAGTGTTACAGCAGTTTTTTCCTGACGTAGAGATTATAACCACACCGGCAGTGCACCAAAAAATAGCAGCAAAGCTTAAAGGCAAACTTGCTTTTTGGACGCCAAAAATGGGTGAAAACGCACCTAAAAACCCCGTCGTACCTAAGATATTTAATGGTAATAGCTTAAAAATAGAAGGCCACAGCATAGAAATTCGTGGCACAGAGGGTGAGCATAATCATCGTCCTTATTTATGGATACCTGATAATAAAGCTATTTTAGGAAATGTGGCTGTATACGCTAATGTTCATTTATGGATGGCCGATGCACAAACTCAAGCAGAGCAAAATGCATGGGCAAAGCAACTTAATGAAATGAAAGCACTCAACCCTGACGTGGTGATCCCTGGGCATATGAAAGCAGGCACTCAATTAGATGCTGCAAATATTGATTTTTCAATCCAGTATTTAAAGGATTTTGCACACGCTAAGCAAAGTAGTAATAGCAGTAAACTGCTGATAGATAAAATGACAAACACATACCCAGAGGCTGTATTACCTATGGCTCTTAGCATTGGCGCTAAAGTTCATAAAGGTGAAATGAAATGGTAATTGCCGCTTAACCGCTGCAATAAATGCAGTAGTACCAAAAAACACGCCTAGTAAAGTCTGGCGTGTTTTTTATTATTGCCACAAATACATACTGGCTCGCTTATTAGCAATATTTAATTCAAATACCTCAGTGCTGGAACACATAGCAGCGCCATAGCATACATGTAGTGGTAACAAGTGCTCTTCTCTGGGGTGATTAAAGCGTGCAGCTGGAGCTTGCTGCCATGCTAATAATTGCTGTTCACGCTGATGCTCGGTTAATGTTTGATCTGCGACTGTGCTTACCAGCCAATTTTCAAATGCCAGGTTTTGCTGATTAACATCGCTTGATTGGGTAACACCAAAAGCGCGCATATTATGGAAGGTAAAGCCTGAGCCTATAATTAATAAGTTATCATAATCAATACTTTGCAGCGCTTTACCAATTTCAACATGCAACAGCGGATCAAGACTTGGATGCAAGGATATTTGCACACAGGGAATGTCGGCCTCTGGGTACATAATTTTTAACGGCACAAACATCCCGTGATCAAAACCACGCTGAGAATCGAGTTTTGAGTCAATATTACGTGTTGCGAGCGCTTGCTGTACTAAATTAGCAAGTTGCGGCTGGCCAGCACAAGGGTAAGTTAATTGATACGCCTGCTCAGGAAAACCGTAGTAATCGTAAATTAATTTAGGTGTTGCTGAGGCTGTGATTGCAATAGGGGTTGCTTCCCAATGTGCGCTGATCATTAAAATAGCGCTAGGCTTTTTGATTTTAGCAGCAACGGTTTGTAAACATTCCACCATATCTTTATGGCTTGGCTCTCCTAGCAGCGGTAATGGACCGCCGCCATGAGATAAAAAGAAAACATTTGCTGGTTGCGGCATACTTAACCCTTAATTGTTCGATATGGTTATTATAATGCATGCTCAAATCACAATTAACTAGCCACAAAAATGCACAGCTAAAGTGCAAATTCTAAGAAGCTCTAGCAGTCATCAACCAAACCACAATACTGGCAGGGGTAACACCTTTAATACCTTGGTTTAATTTTTCGCAGCTGAGCATTTTTAAGCTGTACTGCTTTGCATAAATACTCTGTACCTCTGCCGCAGGCACACTGTATGGCGTGCCACTACGTTGAGATTGGTCGTAAATACAGGTGATCAATAATTGCGGTGCAGCATCATTTAGGCTAATCAAGTGTTGGGCATATTGACTGCGAATAGTGTAGGGTAGCGCGACTAAGGCACCGCGATCATATATTGCATCAACATGACCTAAATGCTCAACCGTTAAAGCAAACACATCACCGACCCAAATACAGATCCCCAGAGCCTGATACGCAGTAAGTAGACCATGTGTCGTTATTTTTGGCGTAAGTGCTAATTCATCAAACAGTTGTTGAACAGCAAGCTCACTAAGTTCTACACCCACAACTTGCATGCCCTTATTGAGCAAGTAGTGTATATCAACTGTTTTGCCACACAAAGGTACAAACACACGACTATCTAGCGGTAAATTTAAATTAGTAAAATAACGATCTAAACTCGGGTTTACATTATCGCCATGAAAGCCAACATCATTATTTTGCCAGCGCTTTAACCAATATTCTGCTTGCATAATAACCTCTCAAAAGAGTGACAGCGCTAATGCGCTTAGGTATAAACCCACACCAAACACTGCGTGCGATAAAATGCTTTTAATTCTAGCTGTGATTGGCTTTGATGTTTTAGCCGCAGCAATACCTAGCCCGAGAGCTGGTTGCATCAAAAAAAAAGGTATAACAACCGTTAGCACGCCAAAAAATAGAGCAGGCATTAAGCTTGGCGCTGTTAACCAATGATTTGGCAACAATAGTATAAATACCAATGCAAAAATAACCCCTATGAAGTAATGACTAAACCAACCAATTGCGCATTCATTAGGTTGTGCAGCGGTTTTACTAATAGCAAGGTGTTTCCACTTGCCGTAGCGCATTAAACATAGCCAGCGACCCACTATACAAAAGTTTAAAGAGTTAATACCAAACTTACTAAGTAGTAGCGCCCATACATCAAGTAATGCCGTAGCACCTATACCAATAATTATGACCGCCAACCAATCAATTGTTGAAAACATAATGTCACCCTTTGCTGAAAACTTAAGCACTATGATATACACTTGCAAAAATGTTAAATACAAAGATTTAATCAAACTTAAATTGCAAAAGTGGAATCATGTTAGACGATATAGTGTTGTTTGTGCACATAGTTCAACAAGGGGGCCTGTCTCAAGCAGGCGAGTATTTATCGCTCCCTGCGGCAACCGTTACAAGGCGATTACAACGCCTAGAGTCTCGACTGGGCCAAAAGCTGCTGCACCGCTCTGCGCGCCAATTTACACTAACCCAACAGGGAGAGGTTTATTACCAAAGCTACGCAAGTTTAGTTGAGCAGTTTGAACAAACCAGTCATCACCTCAATCAACAAAAAGAGCAATTAAGCGGCAAACTTAAAGTGCTTGCGCCGCTTAATATTTGCCATGGCTTTTTAAAGTCAATGTGGTTGTCGTTTACTAAAGAGTATCCTGATATCCAATTGGAACTTGTTTTAAGCAATCAACTTGAAGACATAATTAAAAGCCAAGCCGACTTAGCATTAAGAATCGGCCCACAAGCGGATTCACTTTTGCAACAAAAAAAACTCGGACAAGCAGATTCGATTTTGGTGGCTACCCCAATTTATTTAACCAATGCACCAGTGCTCACAGAACCAAGCGACCTTAAACAACACCGCTTAATTGGCACGACACTAAGAAATAAATGGCCACTCACTCACATTACTTCACGCGCAAGCTATACACACATGTGTCGATTTAGCAGTATTTATAACGATACTGGCTTTGTTAAATACCAAGTGGCTGATCATCAAGGAGTAGGCTTATTACCTAGATTTGAAATTATAAACGAGTTGGCAACAGGAGAGTTTGTAAGGGCATTACCAAACTGGCAAAGCCATAATCGCGAAATCTTTGCTATTTGGCCAAGCGGTCGTTTACTTAGTAAAAAAGCGGTTTGTTTACGTGATTACATACATAATTTTATTCAGCAACAGTTACCAGGGAGTTAACCATTTTTATGCCATCGGTATTCCATTTGCTTTGCTGTATGCTCAGCGTGTGATGGGCTTATTAACTGCGCAACTAATGCCAAACTCATATCAACTCCCGCAGAAATACCACCAGAGGTAGTAAATTTACCTTGTGACACCCAACGCTTATTTGCAACTACGTTTAGGCTTGGGAACATAGCAGCAAGATCGTTTATGTCTTCCCAGTGAGTTGTTACATTTTTACCATTTAATAGCTCTGCCTTTGCTAATAAAAATGCGCCAGTACATACCGATGCAACGACAGGAGCTAACTGAGCTGTGCGCTTTATCCAATCAATAACAGGTGCTTTAGTAAGCTCATTATTGTGAACACCGCCAACCACTAACAATAAATCTATAGGAGGATGATCAGCAAAACTGTAATGGGGGTTTACACTAAAACCCCCTCGCGCATTGACAGGCTGATTATGTTGCGCGACTAAAAATATATTCCACTCGTTTTTAGCTAAACGTTGAGCAGTACTAAATACTTCAAATGGGCCTGAAAAGTCGAGCACTTCAGCATCATCATATATATAAATACCTATGTTCATTTAGCGTTCCTTCTATTTCAAACGTTTAAATTAGCATGTTTTACATAAAAAAAGCCCACTATTTAAGGGGAAAAAGCGGGCTTAGGGTAGTCATTTAAAGCTTTATGTATAGCTATTTTTTAGCGTTTAACTTAACAGCTTCAATTTTATAGCTGTATTTGTAGTCTAACCATGGGAGCTCATATTCGTACAAGGGTTTACTACCCCACGAATCCGTTCCACCCACACCACGCTGCTTGTAATCTATATTTACAAAAATGTACGGGGCTTTGGTTAAATCTGATGGGTGCATATTGCGCCTATTAACTTGTTCAGTACTCTTATCGTAGTCGTGCATATCGTAGAAAGATGCATTAAAGCCAATTAAGGGATCGCCAGAGAACTTAACACCAATTCCTTTATCATCATAAAACGTAACGTACCGTACATCCGTTTTGTGACCGTTTTCTTGCGGGCGAACATACGGTACACGTAAAGAGTCAACGTCAGATTGATATAAGCCAACAAAAGCCGATGACTTACGATCGTCGTAGTTTTCGTGAGGCCCTCGGCCATACCACTGTACGTTTTTAAAGTTCTCGTTCACAACAAACTGCATACCTAATCTGGGTAAGGCTGAGTACGAATTATGAGGTGCAGCATAAAAGTAAACATCTACATCAACTACGCCATTGCCATTTATTGTGTATGTTGTGAAGTACCGACTTTCAACGTTATTTAATGTGTGCTCTGTTTCGACTTTGTATTGTGTTGAGGATACTTTTTTACTACTAAAACTAGTCAGTGTTGTATTTGATCCCGCGTGTTGCCACACAGCAAACGAGTCACCATATCCCTTTTGCGGTAAATCATTATCGGTAGGCGCACGCCAAAAGTTAGGCTGCACAGGTTGGTCTACACTATTGGCTAGTAATGGCTTTCTAAAGACATTAATTTCATTTAATAAGCCTGTTTTTTTGTTAAACGTAAATTGAGCGTTTTTAGTAGAAAAAGCTAAAGAATTTTCAGAATCCTTTACTTTTAACGAGGCTGATTTTGTATTATTAGTCAGTGCAAAGCCTGTTAATGCTAGTTGCTCTGACGCAACCACATGACCCGTTGGCAATGTATTTTTAGCCTTTTTGAGAACGGCTTGTACATTTAAAAAATATTCAATTCCTGCTTTTAGTTTTGTTTTAATTGGCAAACTAACACGCTGAGATGTTTGTGGTTTGGCATTAATACCAAGGTTAGCACCTTGCTCGACTTCAACACCGTTGGCCATTAGCTGCCATGACAAAGTAAAGTCAGACAGGTCGGCAAAAAACTGTTTGTTAATTACGCTTATTTCGTAAGGCGTTTTGCTCGTTAACTCAAAGTCGATGTTTTGCTGTACTTGTTTAACCTCCCACAAATAAGGGTAGGGCGTTCTGTCGGCGTAAACTAACCCATTTGCAGCAAAACTTTTTGCGCTTACTGCAAATGGAGGCTCTAAGTCGCCACCATATGCCCAAAAAAGCTCACCTTTACTGTTTTTCATGGCAAAAGTTTGATCGACCCAATCCCAAATAAAACCGCCTTGTAGCTGTGAGTATTTTTCAAAGGCCTGCCAATATTCTTCAAGGTTACCTAACGAATTACCCATTGCGTGTTCGTATTCAATTAAAATCATGGGTCTTGATACATCATGCATTGTTTTAGCATAGCGAATAGCCGATTGGATTGGCGCATACATTTGACCGTATACGTCGGTGTGGCGCCTTAACTGTGCTTGTTCGGATACAACTGGAAACCCTGGGGCTTGACGCTTTAGCCAATCGTACGACGCCTCTAAATTAATACCATCGCCCGATTCATTACCCAGTGAGCGCATTACAACCGATGGATTATTTTTAGAACGGTGATACATGTTTGAAATGCGATCTATGTATGCATTTTGCCAACTAAGCTTATTTACCAAGTGTGCCGAGGGGTCGTACTTACCTTGGTTTGCGGCTCCCATTCCATGTGACTCAATATTAGCTTCGTCCATAACGTATAAGCCATATTTGTCTGCAAGGTGATAAATGTACGGATCTTGCGGGTAATGAGCCATTCGTATTGCATTAATATTAAAGGCCTTCATTAATGCAACGTCTTTTTCCATAGACTCTTTAGAAACGACGTGCCCTGTTTCTGGGTCGTGCTCATGTCTATTTACACCTTTAAATAAAACTGGTTTGCCGTTAACTAAAATATTACCATTTTTTAATTCACTGCTTCTAAAGCCTATTGATTTTCCAATCCACTCAACAACCTTATCATTACTATTACGTAAGCCTATTTTTAATTTATAAAGGTTAGGAATTTCAGCACTCCAAGGCAGTACATCATTTACTTTAAACACTGTTTTTACTTGCGTACTTTGTTGTTTTTTTATTTTAGGAACTGACAATGTTTTAGTACTCATTACCTTATCGTTTGCGTCTAAAAGTGAAACGAGTAAGTCAAAGTTAGTTTGGGTTTGCTTAGTGTGGTTTTGTACTGTTGTGGTTAGCGTTAGTTCACCGTTTGTGTAATTGTCAATCAAAGTGGTATTAGCTTCAAAATCACTTATACGCACTTTTGGCGCTGCATATAAATACACATCGCGCTCAATACCACTCATACGCCACATGTCTTGGCATTCAAAGTAAGACCCTGTTGAATAGCGGTAAACTTGTAATGCTAAAGTATTTTCACCTTTAGAAACGTATGGCGTAATATCAAATTCGGCGGCAGTTTTAGAATCTTCTGAATAACCAACTTGCTGACCATTTACATAAATATAGAACGCAGACTTTACCGCCCCAAAATGAATAAGGATTTGTTTGTTATTCCAGCTTTCGTCGATGTTAATTATTTTTCGGTATGAGCCAACAGGATTATAGTAACGCGGCAGCTCAATTTGCTCAGTATTAGGTATTAAACAGTAGTGAGAGTGATAAAAAGGAGAACCGTAACCATTTAGCTCCCAATTGGCAGGGACGGCTATTTCATCCCAGCTTGCGTCATTGAAGGTTACTTTTTCAAATCCGTTTGGTTTTCTACTAGGCGAGTCAACCCAGTTAAACTTCCACTGCCCATTTAGTAATTTATAACTATCTAACTGCCAAGGCTCTAGTGTAAATGCGTTTTGCTCATTTGCTGTAGGATAATAGAACGCGCGGGGTGGGAGTTTATTTACTCTAAATATACTTGGATCCTGCCAAGCCTGAGCAACTTGCTGTTCTATTGCAATGCTTGGCAAGCTAGTTATTAATAAATAAAGTCCCCCAAAGCATAGAAGCTTTTTTAGATAACCTTTAAGCCGCATCCTGTTCTCCTTTAATTTTTTATCATATAAATATGCTAATTAAACTTTAGCGTATTTTTAACAATTAAGAAACCTAATTAATAGAGACTACAACGGCGGCTATGGGGACTATTTCTAATCAACTAAGTTTCAGACTATTCAATATAATGTTTTTTATAGCGCTTTGTTAATTTAAGAGATCTAATTTGGTCGTAAATTAAAGTAAATACTGCTGATGCATTTACTTTCGCACCTTTGCCTTGGCCTATACGACGAATTTGCCTTTTTACTAATGCCATGGTGGCAAGGCCTGCTATGGTTTTATCTTTAATCTGAACGTTTGGCGCTGCAGGAATAAACTCGGGTTGTTTTTGCCAAATATTGACTAAATCAGGTTTATACGCAAGTGCCGTTGCAATACCGGCCAAAGCTACGCCAGAATCAATAACATTATTAGCCACTGATAGGCGACTAATACCACCCGTGGTCATAATTGGAATACTTGATTGTTCACTAATTGTTTTAGCAAATTCTAAAAAGTACGCTTCACGAGCGAGTGTACATTCATCGGCCGTTTTACCTTGCATGGCTGGTGCCTCGTAACTACCGCCCGAAAGCTCAACAAAATCTATATTTAAGTCACTTAATAGGGTAATTACTGCTTGGGCGTCGCTAGGTTCAAATCCACCACGCTGAAAATCAGCCGAATTTAATTTAACCGATACCGAAAAGTTATTTGCGCAACTAGCCTTAATCTTTTGCGTTATTTGTGTGAGTAAACGCGCTCGATTTTCAAGGCTACCACCGTATTTATCATCACGCTTATTGGTTAAAGGCGATAAAAACTGTGCTAATAAGTAACCATGAGCCGCATGTATTTGCACGCCATCGAACCCTGCCTTTTGTGCTTGTAATGCCGTATTTGTGAATCGCTCAATCACATCATCAATTTCATTGTGTGTCATTGCTTTTGGCTGGCCAAATAAATGAGAGTGTTTTCCCATGCTTAATGCCACGTTGGAGGCTGAAAGAACCTTTCCCCCCATTTTTTTAAACACTTGACGACCTGGGTGATTAATTTGCATCACAATTTTACTGTCGTTTTGCTGCCCTAAACGCGCAAGCTCCGCAAAAGGCGTTACATCGGTATTATGCTCAAGCGCAAGGCCACCGGGGCCAGTCATAGCTAAGTGATCAACCATTACATTGCCGGTAATAATTAAACCAACCCCACCCTCAGCCCATGCGTTATAACAATTTTTAAGTACTTGAGAGGGTGTGAGATCGGCTTCTGCTAGATTTTCTTCCATGGCCGCTTTTACTAGCCTATTTTTTAATACTAAACCGCTAGGTAAAGTAACCGATGTAAATACGCTCTGTTGTTGATTTTTTGGCATGTTAGGAACCAATTAAATTGACATTAATGCCACTATAACTTTAAAGTCAGCTTTAAGGTCAAGGCAGTATTTATAACTAATTTAGGACCACTATGAAAATAAGTGAGCTTGCAAAACTTGTTGGCGTTGCCCCCAGTACAATTCGTTATTACGAAGGTAAAGGTTTATTGCCGAAGGGTAGCCGCAACAGTAATGGTTATAGGCAATACGACCATTCAAGCATTGAGCAAATAAAAATGATTAAGTTTGCACAAAGTTTAGGGTTTTCGTTAGAGGAGATACCCACATTAAAAACGCCAGAAAACGATCTGGATCACACTGTTGTTATTGAGCGTTTGCAGCAAAAGCAAAACGAAGCGAATGCGCTGATTGCTCAGCTGCAAAAAAAGTCGCAGCGTATTGGTGATTTAGTCACGCAATTAAATGCAAGCTGGTCAAATGGACAATGTTTAACACAACAACAAATGAGTGACTTATTGGATGAGGTTCAGTTTTAACGGTTAGGTGCTTTGATGTGTGTTAAGAATACCCAAGCAAAAAACAGCATAAACACAAAATCGTTGATACCGTAAATACTGTAAAAAATCCCCGCGAATACATCTTTATCGTAAACGTCATCAAGGTTATTGTTTGCTAACCATAATGACCAAGCAACAACATAAACCAGTTTTTCAATTACGAAAGCGCCAGCTAACCACCTTATATTGGAGGTAATAAAAGCACTAGCCAAATATGCCAAGCCCCATATAACAATCATTAACAAGCCAAAATTAGACATAACAACAGGGTCTAGTTCGTTTATTGTGGAATTTGTAAATAGCCGTGAGAACAGTAAAACGCCACCTATATTCATGGCTGCAGCCATAATAAAACCAAATTTAATTAGTTTATTTTTTGTCATGTTTTTCTTCCTATCAGGCTTATTAATTAAAGCGGAAAACTTAATCACATATTTTGTTAGTGAACTTCAATCTGCATTGCTGTTTTTAAAATACCATGTGCGGGCAACCATTGTTTATATTCAGAAAAGCCATGTTTTTTATATAAATTTATTGCTGGCGTATTTGCTACAGCAGTTTCTACTATAGCTTTATTATACGTATGCAAAGTAAGCGCATGAGCAATTAACTTCCCTGCGATTCCTTTTTTAAAGTAGCGAGGGTGCACTGTTAAGCTTTCGATACTTAAGCACTTATTTTTTACTGTAATTTCTATGACCCCCGCAAGCGTACTCTCATAATAAAAACCATAAAATAGCGCGTTGCTGCGCACAATGGCATGCTGCGTTCTACTAAGAGGGGGAAAATGTTCAACCTTTATTAAAAGCGCCTCTATTTTATAAGCACATTGAAAAACGTTATAAATTTGCTCGGCAACAGAAGGAACTGCATTTTTTAGTTGAGTGATCATTTTAATTTCACTTATTTATTTTTAGATACTGCAGCGATTGGAAAAAATGAATTATTAATTGGTATATTCAATTAGCTCTTCAACGTATAAATACCCTTTTTGACGCTGAGTTAACTTAATGAATGTTTTTAGTGTTGGTGCATACAAGTGTATGTCTTGTGTGTCGGCTGAATAGCCTCTCGAATTAGTAATTTTACCCGTGTACTCAATGGTGTAGGCTTTATATGTGCCAGATTCTACTTTTTCATCTTTAAAAGAGACAACTTTAGCGTTTTGAATTGTTGAGCCTTTGGTGCCATCTTCGCTTTCCCAGTGCTCTTCAAATACCCATGTTTTGCCTACATATAACGGCCAATAATAACGCGAGGTTTTGCTGTTATTTGGTTTTGTTAATACCTTTAGTAACGTAGTTCCCTTAGCCGTTAACATACTAAGTGCGCCATTTTTGCTGACTATTTGTTTAGTATCGGTACCTTGTGCACGTATTTCATTGCTAGGTGTTACCCCTTTATATTTCCATACCCACTTTTCTCCTTCACTATAATCAGCTTCTGTTGGCTGATACGCTTTTTCATTTGAAGCTTGGGCAAAAAAGCTTATTAGGCTTAAGGCAAAAATAATAAATTTAGCGTTCATTCGCGTTGTTCCTTTTATTGATTTTTGTATGTGTGTTCAAGCCAAATAATTAGGTGTATTAACCTAACAAAAGTGTGAGTAATAGCGCTTACACTTTATAAGCGCTTTTATAAAGCTAAAAGGACTAATCTAACTCTAACTGTGCTCGCTCTACGCTCTCGTTGGGTAACTCTTTTTGAACAGATACACCAAGCTCTTTAAATTCGGCGGCTTGTTTAATTAAGTTTCCCTTACCTCGGTAAAGCTGAGAAAAGGCCTTGTCGTAACTTTCTTTTGCTCGGTCTAATTGTTTACCAACACCTTCCATGCTGAGTAAAAAGCCATTTAATTTGTTGTAGAAGCGCTCTGCACGATTGGCCAGTTCCTTTGAATATTTAGTTTGCTCTTCAAAACGCCACAGCTGTTTAACAATATTTAAACTGGTTAACAGCGTAGTGGGGGTAGCGACCAGAATGTTTTTTTCTATCGCTTGTTGATAAATATCACTTTGATATTTAAGCGCCTCTACAAAGGCTGACTCTATAGGTACAAACATAATGACAACCTCTGGCGAATTTAACCCAGGAAGGCGGTCATATGATTTACTGGCTAGTTCGTTTATTCGAGCCGTAACTGCATTTACATGCTCTTTAATTGCTTGATTAGCATCAAGTTCATTTTCAGCATTTACATAACGGGTGTAGGCATTAAGGGATGTTTTTGCATCTATAACTAAATGACGCTCTTGTGGTAAGTACACTATAACATCTGGGCGCAAGCGACCGTCCTCGGTATTAAACGAGACCTCGCGTTTGTAATCGGTACCGGCACGTAAGCCGGCACTATCGAGTACATTTTCGAGCATGAGTTCGCCCCAATTTCCTTGGGTTTTCTTTTGTCCTTGTAAGGCATTAGTTAGCTTATCGGCTTGCTCTGTAATGGATTGGCTTTTGGCTTGTAAATGTAAAAGCTCAGTTTTTAATTGTGCACGCTGTTTTAAGTCCTCAACATGAATTGATTCCATTTTATCTCTAAAGCCTTTTAACTCACCTTGAACGGGTTTAAGCAGTTGTTCAATACTTTCTTGGTTAGTCACTTTAAAGCTTTGGGTTTTTTCATCGAGGATTTTATTGGCTAAATTTTCAAACTCTTTTTTAAGTACGTTTTTACTTTCTTCTATTTGAGCTAACTGCTCAGTAAAGCTTTGCTGCTTTTGCTCAAGCATAGTTCGCATGGAGTTAAGCTCTACATCGCGTTGATTATATTGTGCACGCAACTGCGTTATTTCGGTTTCGGCTTTTTGCCAAAACTGATTGTATTGCATGCTTTGTTTTTCTTGTTCACTGCAGCGCGTTTTAAAATGCTGCGCCTCGTCGCGTTGTTCTTGGTGGCTATGCTCAAGCAACTCATGTTCATCTTGTAAGGCGCTAAGTTGCTCAGCTTTGTTATCGAACTGACTTTGTAATAAAGAGAGTTGCTGTTGTTGCTCGTTAATTGTTTTTTTTAATTTTCTGCGAGGCAAAACATCAATAACACTATAAAGCACAACACCTGCCGTAAACCCTGCAGCTGTGCTTACCCAATCAATTTGGGTGAGTATTTGAGTAATCATAAAATAAACTTATAAAATTTATGGACATGCCATCATAACGAATAAGTTTGAGTAGAAGTAGGGGGTAACAAATAACAGCCATAAAAAAAGCCAGTTCAAATGAACTGGCTCAACCATTACTAAATAAGTAACACAACAGGGGAATCAACATGAAAACTTGAATTAACTGCAATTAATCAACAAGCACAATAGTAGACGCCCTGTTTTGAATTAAGTTCATTAAAAGATCAAATTATTTTAAAAAAACTGATTTTTGGCAAATAAAGCATTAAACGCTAAAAATTAAACATAAAAAAAGCCAGTTCAAAATGAACTGGCTTAATCATTACTAAAATTAGTAACTAAATAGGGAATCAACATGAAAACTTGTGTTAACTGCAATTAATCAACAAGCATAATAGTAGACGCCCTGCGTTCAAATAAGTTCAAAAAAAGATCAAATTAATTTAAATAACTTTAGCCCCGACTAATAAGCAACTAAACACTAAAAGCAGGCATAAAAAAAGCCAGTTCAAAATGAACTGGCTTAATCATTACTAAAAATTAGTAACTAAATAGGGAATCAACATGAAAACTTGTGTTAACTGCAATTAATCAACAAGCATAATAGTAGACGCCCTGCGTTCAAATAAGTTCAAAAAAAGATCAAATTAATTTAAATAACTTTAGCCCCGACTAATAAGCAACTAAACACTAAAAGCAGGCATAAAAAAAGCCAGTTCAAAATGAACTGGCTTAATCATTACTAAAAATTAGTAACTAAATAGGGAATCAACATGAAAACTTGTGTTAACTGCAATTAATCAACAAGCATAATAGTAGACGCCCTGCA
>NZ_NTLW01000241.1:0-11599 GCF_002632075.1 Pseudoalteromonas sp. ESRF-bin5
TAGTGAAAATTTTTAAAGATTTAGACACAGATGGAAATGGTGAGCTTTCTAAAGAAGAATTTGCCAAAGTACAGTAGCATTGATAAGCCCCAATCATACTCCACTAAAGCCGCGATGTTCAGCGGCTTTTTTGTGTTTGATGCGTTATAAAAATATAGCACTTACTTGGAAGAGCTTTTCTACTACGTTGATATGTTTTTTATCAATTAAAAACATAATCACGTGATCGCCCGACATAATAATGGTGTCGTCGTGGGCAATAAGTACATCGTCGTTACGCACAATGGCCCCAATAGTTGTTCCAGCGGGTAGTTTTATATCGGCAATTGCACGGCCAACTACTTTGGAGGTATTTTCATCGCCATGAGCAACTGCTTCAATAGCCTCTGCAGCCCCTTTACGCAATGAATACACGTTAACAATATCACCTCGACGTACATGGGTTAACAATGCAGAAATTGTTGCCTGTTGCGGCGATATGGCAATGTCTATTTCGCCACCTTGTACTAGGTCTACATACGCACCACGTTGAATAAGCACCATGGTTTTTTGCGCGCCCATGCGTTTGGCAAGCATGGCCGACATAATATTGGCTTCATCGTCGTTGGTAACGGCAATAAACACATCCACTTGTTCAATATGTTCTTCAGAAAGAAGTTCTTGATCGGAGGCGTCGCCACAAAATACTACCGTGTTGTCGAGCATTTCTGAAAGCTGTTCAGCACGTTCTTTACTGCGCTCTATTAGCTTAACGGTGTGATTTTTTTCAAGAGAGCGAGCAAGGCCTGCACCAATGTTACCGCCACCAGCAATCATTATTTTTTTGTATGAACGCTCAAGCTTCTGCAGTTCGTTCATTACGGCGCGTATATGTTTGGTTGCCGCAATGAAGAATACTTCATCGTCGGCTTCAATAACGGTTGTACCGAGCGGTTTAATGGCTTTGCCTTGACGGTAAATAGCTGCAACGCGAGTTTCTACATTGGGTATATGCTCTTTTAATGCAGATAAGGCATAGCCCACTAATAAACCACCGTAATAGGCTTTTACTGCAACTAGCGAGAGCATACCATCGGCAAACTGCAATACTTGCAATGCGCCAGGGTAGTCAATTAAGCGGCGTATATACTTAGTGACTAACGCTTCTGGGGCAATGTAATGATCGATTGGTAAATCATCGTTTTGGAAAAGTTTTTCACGGTACTTTAAATACTGCTCAGAGCGAATTCGGGCAATTTTAGTGGGTGTATTAAAAATACTATACGCCACTTGGCACGCCACCATGTTTACTTCATCTGAGCTGGTTACCGCAATAATCATATCGGCATCGTCTGCGCCGGCGCGGCGCAAAACATCAGGGTGAGCACTGTGGCCCATTACGCCTTGAAGGTCGTATTTATCTTGCAGTTCGCGTATACGGTTACCGTCAATATCTACTACGGTAATTTCGTTTTGTTCGCCTACTAAGTTTTCAGCTAGCGTGGCGCCAACCTGTCCAGCACCGAGTATGATTATTTTCATTATTTACCAGTGTATTAAGTAGTAATAAAAAGCCATTTTTAAATTTAAAAATGGCTTGTTGTACGCGTTATTAAGCCTTGTTTAACTAGGCTTTTTTAACCATTTTAGCGTAATAAAAACCATCACTTTCACCCGGAAGTAGCTGCAAACCCGGTGTGGTGAGGGTGTCTTTATCATGAAGTGGAATATGCTCGACGTCATCGTTATTAGCTAAAAATTTAGCAACTTGTTGTTGGTTTTCTTTTGGAAGAACCGAACATGTTGCATATACCAATGTACCACCAGGCTTGAGTAGAGGCCAAATGCTATTGAGTATATCGCCTTGTAGTGCGGCTAAGTCTTCAATGTCGGATGCACGGCGTAGCCATTTTATATCAGGGTGGCGACGAATAACGCCGGTTGCTGAACAAGGCACGTCTAATAAGATACGATCGAACTGTTCATCGTCCCACCATGTGTGCGGTTGCGATGCATCACCACATTGTAGGTCGGCACCTAAACCTATACGGGTTAAGTTTTGCTTTACGCGTTCAAGGCGAGTGGCATCGCTATCAAGTGCAAGTACGTCGGCGTCGGCAAGCTCTAATATATGGCATGTTTTACCGCCAGGTGCTGCACAGGCATCTAAAATAACGTCATCATCTTTTGGCTCTAAAAAGCGAGCAGCTAATTGCGCTGCTGCATCTTGCACTGAACAAGCACCCGTATCAAACTCAGGAAGTGAAAAAACATCACGTGGCTTGGCTAGTTTGATCCCGTCTATAAAGTTTGGGTTTAATGTATGTTCTATATCGTTAGCCGTTAGCATATCGCTGTATTCTTGCGTGCTAAATTGTGATTGATTTACACGTAACCACATTGGCGCTTGTTGCTGGTTTTCTTCAAGTATGGCTTCCCAGTTTTCTGGGTAGGCTTCTTTTACCTGTTTAATAAACCAATTGGGGTGGTTGTATAAACACACTGGAATAAGCTTTGCTTTTTCTTCAAGCTCTGCTTGCTGGCGTTGAAAGCTACGTAAAATAGCATTTATTAACCCTTTTAATCCTAGTGCGCGCATTTGACCCAGTGCATTTACGGTCTCGCTTATTGCTGCATGCGGTGGAACGCGCATGTGCTGCAATTGATAAATACCTACGTAGAGTAAAAACTGAAAAATTCTACGTTTACCTTTTAGTGGGCTTTCTACTAAATGTTGGCAGTAGTTTTCAAGGCTAGGTAAGTAGCGTAATACGCCATAGCAAATTTGCTGTAACAGTGCTTTGTCTTTTGGTGGTAAACCTTGGCTTGCAAATGGTAGTTCTTGATTAAGCGAAGCGCCTTTATCAACCACGTTATATAAAGTCTCAGCGGCTAGCGCTCGTACGTTTTGTACTTTATTCATTATTTTCGCCTAATAGTGTGCCAGGGCTAACCCAGTCACTGCGACCATTTAAAAAGTCGCTAATTGCCATTGGTTTTTTACCTTGCGGTTGTAACTGAGTAATACTTAAAGCGTGTTCACCACAGGCAACCACAACACCGTTTTTATCACTTGTTAAAATTTCGCCTGGCTTACCTGATTGATCAACTACTTTTGCTTGGTATATTTTTACGGTTTGTTCGCCCATTTGGGTAAAACACACTGGCCAAGGATTAAAAGAGCGAATATTACGCTCTATTTGCACGGCACTCATAGACCAATCTATATTTGCTTCTTCTTTAGAGAGTTTTTTAGCATAGTTAGCTAGCTCATCATTTTGAGGCTGAGGGGTAATGTCGCCATTAGCTAGCTTATTAACGGTGTCGATTAATGCACTAGGACCTAACTCTGCTAGTTTGTTATATAAACTGGCACTGGTTTCTGTGTCACTAATAGGGCAGCGGCTAATATGCAGCATGTCGCCGGTATCTAAGCCTTCATCCATTTGCATTATGGTTACGCCCGTTTCCTCGTCACCTGCCCAAATTGCACGTTGAATAGGCGCAGCACCACGCCAGCGAGGTAGTATAGAACCATGCACGTTTAAGCAGCCTAAGCGTGGCGCATTTAAAATAGCTTTGGGTAAAATTAATCCATAGGCCACCACAATCATTATGTCGGCGTTTAAAGCGGTGAGCTCTGCAAGTGCCTCATCATTTTTTAATGACTGAGGCTGAAAAACAGGCAAGTCATTTTCAAGTGCTAGCGCTTTAACTTCGCTCGCTTTTAATTTTTTACCACGACCTGCTGGGCGATCTGGTTGACTATATACGCCCACAATTTCATGTTCGCTATTTATTAGCGCTTGTAAATGGCGTGCGGCAAAATCCGGCGTACCGGCAAATATTATGCGTAATGGTTGGATCACTGAGTTTTCCTAAGGTACTGATTACTGTGCTGCAAACTTAGCTTCTTTTTCAAGCTTTTTACGAATACGTTGGCGCTTTAATGGAGATAAGTAATCAATAAATAGCTTGCCTTGAAGGTGGTCTAGTTCGTGTTGAATACAAATAGCTAATAGCTCATCTGCGTCTAACACAAATTCTTCACCGTTTTCGTTTAGTGCAGCCACAGTCACTGTTTCTGCTCGGTCTACTTTTGCGTAAGAGTTAGGCACTGACAAACAGCCTTCTTCGCTAATCGTTGACCCATCTTTTTTAATGATTTGCGGGTTAATTAATACCAGTGGTTCGTCACGCTCTTCAGAGACATCAATAACCACAATACGCTGGTGGATATTTACTTGCGTTGCGGCTAGACCAATGCCATTTTCGTCGTACATGGTTTCGAGCATGTCTTTTACAATTTGGCGAACTTGGTCGTCAACGTCTGCAACATCTTTTGCTATTGTACGTAAACGCTCATCTGGAAATCTTAAAACTTCTAACCTAGCCATTAGTTACCTTTTTCACTTGTGCTTAATTTAGGGTATTGTATGCTCTTATTTTAGCCATTCACGTTCACCTTTAACAGGTTTTGGGCAATAATAATGAAAAAACAATACAAGGAAGCTCAATGAAATTTCCGTTAGTTGCAATCATACTGGCACTAAGCACCTCTTTTGGGGCGATTGCTGATGTGCTAAAAATAAAAAAAGATGCACCAAAACAGTATGTTGTAAAAAAAGGTGATACGTTGTGGGATATATCTGGCATTTATTTAGATGAGCCATGGTTGTGGCCAGAACTATGGCAAATGAACCCGCAAATCGATAACCCTCACCTAATTTATCCGGGTGATGCATTGGCACTTATATACGATGCTGACGGAAATCCACGTTTAGTTATTAATAAAGCGTACCGAAAGCTGTCACCTCAAGGACGTATTACCCCAAAAGGGTTGAATGCAATTACCACCTTACCTTTGCAAATGATTAAACCTTATTTAAGTTACGAGCAAGCGATTAACAGCGACGATATAAAAAATATGCCGTATGTGTTAGGTGCTAACGAAAACACAAAAACACAAACGTTAGGCCATATTTTATACGTTAAAGGTGACTTAAAAGTACATGGTGCTTATGCGATTTACAACGAGGGTGAACCCTACAGAGATTTAAACACAGGCGAAGTATTAGCAACGCGTGCATCGTACGTTGGCATGGCGCGAGCGTTTAGAAGTGGCGATGAAAGTAATGGTGTGCCGTCGTCATTACGTGTTGAGTCAGTAAAACGAGAAATTAAACAAGGTGATTTTTTAATGCCAGCAATGGAGGGGCAGTTGCTGCCAGCCTATTTTGATATTCACCGCCCACTAGAGCCAGTAGAAGGGCAAGTTATAGCGTCTCCTCGCCAAGTAAGAGAATTCAGCACGATGGATGTTGTAGTGCTAAACTTAGGCAGCGAGCAAAATATTGAACCAGGTCATGTTTTAGATTTAGAGCGTGAGTCACCTACGGTTATTGATGGTCCTCGTGGTCCTCGTTACCCAGAGGATTCAAGTAAATTTGAAAAACTGTTATCTGATGCAAGTCAGTTTTTTAGCAATAAAGCTGACGAAGATAATACAACATGGAAAATGCCTAAAGAAAAAGTAGGCGAGTTAATTGTATTCAAAGTGTATGACAAAGTAAGTTATGCATTAATAACAAAAAACCAGCACCCAATTCGCGTTGGAGATATTGCAGTTATTCATTAAGAAGTAGCGAGTCGGTGCTCTAGGAGAGAGCATGGATCAGTCATCAGGCAAGTTAGCTCACTGGCTTGCCTTTTATATGTGTAAGGGATTAGGCACAAAAACCTTATTAGCCCTATCTAAACACCACCCACTTGAGTCATTGTTTGACTTACCCCACGCTAAATTACACGAGTTAGGGTTAACGGCTAATCAGGCCAGTAATTTACTCAATACAGATTGGCAAAAAGTACAGCATTATGAGCGGCTTGTTGCAGAGCATAATATTGAAGTTATTTGTTTTTTTGATACACGTTACCCAGATTCACTAAAACACATAGCTAGCGCACCTTTATTACTATTTTGTAAGGGCGATGTGTCTTTACTTTCTAGCTCACAAATAGCCATTGTTGGTAGCCGTAACGCCACCCCAACAGGGCTTGAAATAGCCTCCGAGTTTGCCTACGAATTAACAAAGGCTGGTATTACTGTGACATCGGGCATGGCCAGAGGAATAGATGGCGCAGCACATAAAGGTGCTTTAGCAGGGAATGGTAAAACTATCGCGGTATTAGGCACGGGTGTTGATATTTATTACCCTAAACGCCATAAACTATTAACAGAACAAGTACTCAATAGTGGTTTATTAATTAGTGAGTTTTTACCCGGAACCGCCGCTAACGCACATAATTTTCCTCGTCGAAATAGAATTATTTCGGGCTTATCTTTAGGTGTATTAATTGTTGAAGCTGAAATTAAAAGCGGCTCATTAATTACTGTGCGTTATGCGCTTGAACAAAATAAAGAGGTGTTTGCAGTACCAGGCTCTATTAAAAACCCGCTTGCACAAGCCAGCCACTTTTTAATTAAGCAGGGTGCTAAACTTGTTGAAAATGTGACCGATATTTTAGATGAAGTGAGCTTTTCTTATCAAAGCGGTCTATATAGTAAAGAAGAGACGCTTCAGCAAAGTAGTGATTGCGAAGTTTTAAACAGTATTGGGTTTGAGGTAACAACTGTTGACGATATTGTACGCCGTGTTCAATGGCCAATAGATAAAGTACTGGCAAGGTTGCTTGATTTAGAGTTAGACGATCAAATTGAACGCATTTTAGATGGTTATATTAGGCTTAGCGTAGGAAGGTAGCATGTTCGATATTCTTATGTATCTATTTGAAAATTACATTCATAGCGAAGCTGACATTTTTGCTGAGCAAAATGAATTAACCGACGAGTTAGTTCGTGCAGGCTTTAATAAACCAGAAATATTTAAAGCCTTAAATTGGCTAGAACAGTTAGCCGATTTACAACACAGCGATGAATCTCCTTATTTAATCGCTAACCCAGGGCGCGCTATTCGTATATTTACAGAAAGCGAATGCAATATGTTAAACGTTGAGTGTCGTGGCTTTTTAATGTTTGTTGAGCAAATTGGAGTTATTAATAGCATTACCCGTGAAATGGTTATGGATAAGCTTGCAGCACTTGATAAGCCAGCGATTAGCTTAGATGATTTAAAGTGGATAGTACTTATGGTGTTATTTAATGTCCCCGGCTCTGAAGAGGCATACGAGCAAATGGAAGACTTAATTTTTGATGAGCCCACCGAGTTATTGCATTAATACCTTATGAATTTATTTATATAACCCAAATTACTCGAGATGAAGCGCATAGCATAGCTTGTATCTTTAAGTGGTTTGGGTATATTAGGCGAAAATTCACTTACCTCTTAGGAACACTATGAGTAAAATCGACCATTCGCTTTTCTCGGCGAATAAGCACGCCTTAGAAAAAGAATACGAAGTATGCCCACAGTGTGGTTCAGAGTTAGTGATCCGCAACAGTAAGTCAGGCCCTTTTTTGGGGTGTGCAAGTTACCCTCAATGTGACTTTATTAGGCCATTAGTACACCACGAAAGTAACGAAATAAAAGTACTTGAAGATTCCTCTTGCCCTCAATGCAGCAAACCGCTGGTTGTTAAAAATGGCCGTTACGGTATGTTTATTGGTTGTACGGGGTACCCTGATTGCCATTATATTGCAAACGACAACGAGCAAAAGGAACAAGAGGCTACGTTACCAGCATGCCCAAAATGCAAAAAAGGCCACTTAGTTGCTCGCAGTAATAAGTTTGGTAAAGTATTTTATTCATGCGACAGCTACCCAAGCTGTAAATACACGCTTAATAATAAACCTGTAGAGCAGCCATGCCCAAAATGTGATTGGCCCATCGTCATAGAAAGACACATGGCAAATGGTACACTACTACAATGCCCGCAAAAAAGTTGCATGCATAAGCTTACTCAATAACGTTTAACATTTTTGGAGACCACCTTGTCAGAACTTTCAAATACGCCTTCAGCACTTACATGTTTAAATGAAGGCGAAGTTATTGTTTATCCAACAGAGGCTGTGTTCGGCTTAGGATGTGACCCCGATAATCAGCATGCTGTTGAAAAATTATTGGCAATTAAGCAGCGACCAGTTGAAAAGGGCCTTATTTTAATTGCTGATAATTATGGGCAATTATTAAAGTATGTTGATGATGCTAAAGTACCTATGGACAAACGTGCAGACATATTTTCTAGTTGGCCTGCTGCTATTACGTGGGTTATGCCAGCGGCAAAAAGCACACCAAAATGGTTAACAGGGCAGTTTGATACCATTGCGGTTAGGGTAACAAATCACCCAACAGTTAAGCGCTTATGCCAAGAGTTTGGAAAGCCACTGGTATCAACCAGTGCAAATTTAACAGGCCAAGAAACAGTAATAAGCATTGAGCAAGCAAAGGAGCAATTTGCTGATCAAGTTGGCTTTTATGTTGATGAGCCGTTAGGTGGAAACACACAACCCAGCACAATAAAAGATGCCATGACCGGTAAAGTATTTAGAGGGTAATATGCAAAGCGAATTATTAGAACAAGTAAAAGCCTACTTTATGGCTTTGCAAGATACCATTTGCCAAGGGCTAGAAGCTGCAGATGGCAGTGCTAAATTTGTCGAAGATAGCTGGCAAAGAGCTGAAGGCGGTGGTGGCCGTACTCGAGTAACTACTGATGGTAACGTAATTGAGCAGGGGGGCGTAAATTACTCTCATGTATTTGGCGCATCCATGCCAGGTTCTGCAACCGCCCATAGGCCAGAGCTTGCAGGGCGTAGTTTTCATGCTTGTGGGGTTTCACTTGTTATTCATCCCAAAAACCCGCACGTACCAACAAGTCATGCCAACGTACGCTTTTTTATAGCCGAAAAAGAGGGCGAAGAGCCAATATGGTGGTTTGGTGGAGGTTTTGATTTAACCCCTTTTTACCCGGTATTTGAAGACGTACAGCATTGGCATCAAGTTGCACACGATATATGTGTACCGTTTGGTAGTGATGTTTATTCAAAATACAAAACATGGTGCGATGAGTACTTTTACCTTAAACATCGTGATGAAACACGTGGGGTGGGTGGTTTATTTTTCGATGATTTAAATGAACTAGGCTTTGAGCAAAGCTTTGCATTTATGCAGTCAGTCGGCAATGGCTTTTTAGATGCCTATATTCCAATTATTGAGCGTCGCAAAAACGATGAGTACACTGAACAGCAACGTGACTTTCAGCTCTACCGCCGTGGTCGTTACGTTGAGTTTAACTTAGTGTGGGATAGAGGCACATTATTTGGATTGCAAAGTAGCGGGCGAACAGAGTCTATTTTAATGTCGATGCCACCACTGGCTCGCTGGGAGTATAACTTTACACCAGCTGAAAACAGCCTTGAGGCAAACTTATATCAGTATTACTTGCGACCACAAGCTTGGCTTTCAAGTAAACCAGAAGAGCTAATAGCCCGAGAGTGGCAAATATAAACAATAAAAAAGACGCTTTCGCGTCTTTTTTATTGTTTGTGATTAATGTTGGTTAATCATGTGGCTTGCTAGCTGAGAAAATGAATTTTTAAGCCCTTCTCGAAGTAGTGGGTTGTCAATTTCAATATCAAGAGTTTTGTTCATACAATACATCCATTGATCCCGTAAGTTCTGGTCAATTAAAAATGGCATATGGCGTTTACGTAACATGGGCTGCCCATGATTTTGCTCAAATAGTGAAGGCCCACCTAACCAACCTGATAAAAACTCGAAAAAGACTTGGCGAATTCTATCTAATGGTTGAGGATGCATATCATATAACGGTTTAGCGTATTCATCTGAGGCCATAATGTCGTAGAATCGTTCAGAAATAGCGCGTGCACCTTTCTCTCCGCCAATGATTTCGTAAGGCGTTTTTTCAGGTGTAGGTGTTTGATCTACTTTCTTAGGCTTAGATTTAGAAAAAAGTCGTTTAATCATATTATTTATCATCGATTATAAGCAGCACTTAGCTGCAAAGAGGTTGTTTTAAAATGGACAAATATGCGGTTTTTGGAAATCCAATTAAACATTCAAAATCCCCCGCGATACATAAACAATTTGCTATCTCGCTAGGTGAGCAAATCGACTATCGCGCAATATTAGCACCTATCGACAGCTTTGAAAAAACAGTATCGACATTTTTTGAGCAAGGTGGAAAAGGTGCGAACGTTACCATGCCATTTAAAGAGCAGGCGTTTGCAATGGCTGATGAACTTACACCGCTTGCTAAAATAGTCGGTGCAGTTAATACACTTAAAAAAAGAAACGATGGAACATTATTAGGAGATAACACCGACGGTGTTGGTTTTGTAAATGACCTCCTTGCTAATAAAGTTGTGATTACAAATAAGCGTATTTTAATAATTGGTGCTGGTGGTGCTGCAAGGGGGGTTATATTACCATTGCTTGAACAAAAACCCGCAGAAATTATTATTGTTAATCGTACCGCTCAAAAAGCAAAAGACTTAGCTCTGCTATTTGCTGAATACGGAAAAGTTTCAGGCTATGGGTTCGATGGTTTGCCAGTAAGTAATTACTCACTAATTGTAAACTCAACATCTAGCAGCATGAATAACGAATTGCCAGCCCTAGATAAAAAGCACTTAACATGCTGTGATGTTGCATACGATATGTTTTATTCACTGACAAACACTATTTTTATGAACTGGGTTGCAGAGCATAGTAACAATACTAAGCTTTTAGATGGCAGTGGTATGTTGGTAGGGCAGGCAGCACAAGCTTATTATGTTTGGCATAACAAAATGCCAGAAATTCTTCCCGTGGTTAAAGCGCTTAAACAAGGCTCACTAAAATGAACCAAGCTATACAATTTATAGATAGACTCGAGTTTAGAGAGCCTGATCATCAGTTAGTGTTTTTTGCTCAAGTGAGTGGCATGCTGGTGGAGTGTGTTATTGCGATAAGTAAACTTAAACTCACGGATGAAAGTCACGCTACAGATTATTTTGAAAAATACCGTTTTGAATACGAAGAACGTGCCGAGCAACTAATAGAAGAAGAAAGTTATAACTCGGCAGGTCAAATTGAAGTGGAATTAGTTAGCTTCAGCTAGATATTCATCTTTTAATTGGACATAGTTATCTGCCGATATTTTTAAAAAAGCGAGCTCCTGCTCAGTCAATGGGCGGGCTTGCTTTGCTGGACTTCCTACATACAAATAGCCTGATTCCAGGCGCTTATTTGGTGGTACCAACGAGCCCCCACCAATAATAACATCATCTTCTACAATTACATTATCCATGACAATCGCACCCATACCCACGAGTATACGGTTACCAAGTACGCACCCATGTAGCATCACTTTGTGACCAACCGTTACATCATCGCCTATTATAAGAGGGTAACCATCTGGATTGCTTTTAGTTGCACGCGATAAATGTAATACACTGCCATCTTGAATATTAGAGCGCTCACCAATACGAATATGGTTAACATCGCCGCGTGCAGCAACTAAAGGCCATACACTGCTATCATCGCCTATAGTAATATCACCGACTAATATGGACGACTCGTCTATATAAACAGACTTATTAAACGCAGGGGTAATTCCTTTATAAGAACGTATTGCCATATATGCACCTTTAAATTAAACA
>NZ_NTLW01000101.1:0-8269 GCF_002632075.1 Pseudoalteromonas sp. ESRF-bin5
GGAAGAATGTTGATGCTGTTGAATACGCAACGTTAGAGTGGGTCAATTGGTTTAATAATCAACGCTTATTATCTTCAATTGGGTATATTTCACCAGCTCAATATGAAACAGACTACTATGATAATTTAAACGAGTCAGGTAAAGTGGCCTGACTTAAACAAACTGGTCTCCGATGAACTCGGGGCGATTCAATCTTCTTAAACATGTTAGTTTCCTTTAAGTAATATTTGCTAAATTCCTAAGATGCTACGCTGCTGAAAATTTAATCGATCAAAAACGTTTTTTGGTCAAACATCTTTTGTTACATCCTTTTTTGAACTGCCAAAGCGCTGTTAGGTCATACCATTACTTGATCAATTAAGGGGAGCAGTTATGAAAGTGCTTTATAAATTTTGGAAAAATAATCGTTCACTCATTGTATTTATTGCCTTAATGAGTGTGTTTAGAAGCGCAGTAGCCGACTGGTACGAAGTGCCTACGAGCTCAATGAAACCTACAATTGAGCAAGGAGATAGAATTTTAACAGACAAAATGGCGTACGACTTACGAGTGCCTTTTACGCATATTTCTTTGCTTAAAATTAACGAACCACAAACAGGGGACATTATTGTATTCGACTCATAAGCGGCAGATAACCGATTAATTAAACGTGTTATTGGTGTACCTGGTGATACCGTTTCTTTAGTAAATAACGAATTAATTATTAATGGCAAAAAGCTTAACTACGAACATGTGCAAAATAATATCGATTCGGTTGATAAAGTAGAGATATTAAACGGTAAGAAGCACACCATTAGGATAGCAAATGTACCATCCCAATTAGCTGGCTTTGAAACGATCACCATTCCAGATGATTACTATTTGGCAATGGGGGATAACCGTGACAATAGCGCAGACTCTCGCGTAATTGGTTTAATCCCTCGTGGTGAACTACTCGGAAAAGCAAATAAGGTCATTGTTTCGCTTGATTACGATAATTACTACATACCAAGGAAAGAGCGTGTTCTGCTCTCTTTAAACTAAGTGCATTTTGATTTGTTTGAACAGAATATTAAGTATTTGATGTAATTTAAGTTTGAACAATACCTAGTGATTACAGCAAATCAAAAACCTTTAATCAGTGGGTATGTCAGTTAAATAGTCATGAACTAATTGGCTAAGAGCTTGCTTGTCAGCGTGGCTAGTAATCACTTTTGAAAAATCACTACTAATGGCTACACCGCAAGCCCCTGCGTCAAACCACTGAGTAATGTTATTTAAATTTATCCCGCCAACGGGCATTAAATTGGCGCTATCAAATGGGCCTTTTAATGCCTTAAAATAGTCAACTCCCATGCTACCTGCTGGAAATACCTTAATAATATCCGCATTATACTCAATCGCGTTAGCGATATCTGTTGGCGTTAAAGCCCCCATTAAAACAGGTAAATTACACTGATGGGCAACTGACACAATACGCTTATCAGTATTAGGGGTTACTATAAACTGTGCACCCGCATTAATGGCTCGTTGAGCTAGTTTAGTATTTGTGATGGTGCCTGCACCCACCAAAATATGTTGATGACGAATACGTGCATTTTTAATTTCTTGCTCAAACCCTGGTGTATTAGAGGTGATTTCAAGCACTTTTATACCAGCCTCAACTAAGCAATCGACAAGTGGTGCAACATCTGATTGCTTTTTTAATCGAATAATAGCCACTATTTTGTGCTTTAAAATTTTGTTGCGAGTTACAGTCTTTTCTTGAGAAACCGTGCTAGGCATTGTATTACTTTTTTATTAGTTATTGGTCGATGGTACAAAAAATCGATAAAAGTCGCAAATAGGATAAAATAACATATAAAAAAACCGCTGAGAGTCAGCGGTTATTTTATTCATATGTGTAAATTTACATTACACGCATTCCAGGTTCTGATCCGTCGTCAGGATTAAGAATATAAATTTCTTTTCCGCCAGGGCCTGCAGCAAGTACCATACCCTCAGACATACCAAAACGCATTTTACGCGGTTTAAGGTTTGCAACCATTACTGTTAGCTTACCTTCAATATCTTCAGGAGCGTAAGCTGATTTAATGCCTGCGAATACTTGACGCGTTTCGCCGCCTAAATCAAGGGTTAGCTTCAGTAGTTTGTCGGCGCCTTTTACATGCTCTGCTTTTGCAATTTTAGCAACACGAAGGTCTACCTTTGCAAAATCGTCAAACTCAATTTCTTCGCTAATTGGTTCTTTTGCAAGAGGGCTATTTGGGTCAATTGTTACTTTAGGCTCTAGGCTTTCTTTAGATTCTTCAACCATTTTGTTTACTTTGTCCATTTCTACGCGTTGCATTAACGGTTTAAATTTATTGATTGAGTGGCTTACTAGTGGCGTCTGTACTGCATCCCAAGCAAGATCATCGTTTAAAAATGCTTTTACGTTTTGGGCCATAGCCGGTAGTACTGGTTTTAAATAGGTAATTAAAACACGGAACAAGTTAAGGCCAAGCGAACACACATCGTGAGCTTCTTGTTGCTTAGTTTCGTCTTTAATTAATACCCATGGTGCTGCGCCATCAATAAATTGGTTTGCTTTGTCGGCAAGGGCCATAATTTCACGAATTGCGCGACTGTATTCACGGTTCTCAAAATGGGTGGTAATACTTGGCGCGGCAGCTTGGAACTCTTCTAGGAGCTCTGGTTGCATAATGGTTGCGCTTAATTTGCCATCAAACTTTTTGGTAATAAAGCCTGCGCAACGGCTCGCTATATTAACGACTTTACCAACTAGATCTGAATTAACACGTTGTGCAAAGTCTTCTAGGTTTAAATCAAGGTCGATAATACCGCTGTTTAATTTTGCTGCGTAATAGTAACGTAAGTATTCTGGATTTAGGTTGTCTAGGTAGGTACGCGCTTTAATAAACGTGCCCTTTGACTTAGACATTTTTTCGCCATTTACAGTAACAAACCCGTGTGCAAATACGTTAGTTGGTTTTCTAAATTTAGCGCCTTCTAGCATGGCTGGCCAAAATAAGCTGTGGAAGTAAATAATGTCTTTACCAATAAAGTGGTAAAGTTCTGCTTCTGAGCCTTCAGCCCAAAATGCGTCAAAATCAATCCCTTTTTTATCACACAGGTTTTTAAAGCTGGCCATGTAACCAATTGGCGCATCTAGCCATACGTAAAAGTATTTACCTGGGGCATTTGGAATTTCGAAACCAAAGTAAGGCGCATCACGGCTGATATCCCACTGTTGTAAGCCGTCAGTAAACCATTCGTCTAGCTTGTTAGCCATTTCTTGTTGAATAGTACCTGAGTGTAGCCATTCTTTAAGCATGCCTTCAAATGCTGGTAGGTCAAAAAAGTAATGCTCAGAATCTTTCAAAATAGGCTCGGCACCTGACATGACAGAGCGCGGGTTTATTAATTCGGTTGGGCTGTAAGTTGCGCCACACGAATCACAGCTATCGCCATTTTGATCTTCAGACTTACACGTTGGGCAAGTACCGGTTACAAAGCGATCAGGTAAAAATATGCCTTTTTCTGGGTCAAACAATTGCGAAATAGTGTGCTTTTTTATATGGCCCGCATCGTTTAAACGGTTGTATATTAATTCACTAAATTCTTTGTTTTCTTGGCTATGCGTGCTGTGGTAATTGTCAAACTTAATGTTGAAATCAGCAAAGTCGCGTTGGCGTTCAATGCTCACATTTTTTACCATTTCTTCAGGTGTGATCCCTTGCTTCTGTGCATTAAGCATGATTGGTGTGCCGTGGGCATCGTCTGCGCAAACATAATACGTTTCATGGCCTTGAAGTTTTTGAAAACGTGACCAAATATCAGTTTGAATATATTCCAATAAATGACCTAAGTGGGTTGGGCCATTTGCATAAGGTAATGCGCTGGTAATCAGGATCTTTCGCTGTGCCATAATCATTCCGAATTGAGGATAAAATACCGTTTTTACTATTTAAACGGCTGTTATCATTAATTTATCTATAAACAGGTGGCTATGCGCTCACACTGCTTATGGATTTTTATTAATTGACTGGTGTTAATGACCTGAATGTTACATAATTCCGAGGCACTTTTCATCAAAGAAACGCTATTTAATTGCTATGTTTGGACTGTCGAAACTTTTCTCTTCTAAATCGGTGCAAAAACAACCGATTATTGCTGCTTTAGCGGCTTATCGTAGTGCGGCCTTTGCCGTAGGAATTGACGAAAGCTTTATTGAGTCAATTTCTGAAAACGACGATAAATCATTACAAATTAGTCTTACTTTGCCTTTTGCTGCGCAATCAGAAATCCCCCTTGTAGAGCAGCATGTCCGTGATGTTTTAAATATTGAAATCTCAATAAAGGCTAAGGTTGATATTCAAGAGCCTGCAAAGTTTAAAGGAATTAAACACATTGTACTTATTGCTTCAGGTAAAGGTGGGGTAGGTAAATCGACTACAGCTGTTAATTTAGCGGGTGCATTAAAAGCTGAGGGAGCAAAAGTTGGTATTTTAGACGCTGATATTTATGGTCCTTCAATACCTATGTTGTTGGGCCTTGTTGGTGCTGAGCCAAAAACAAAAGATAACAAACAATTACTACCGTTTGATGCCAATGGCATTAAAGCCCAATCTATCGGCTTTTTAGTACCCAGTGATGACGCAACAGTATGGCGAGGCCCAATGGCATCGGGTGCACTTAGCCAATTACTGAACGAGACTGATTGGGGCGAGCTTGATTATTTAATTGTAGATATGCCCCCAGGTACAGGTGATATACAACTTACTATGAGCCAAAAAGTACCTGCCAGTGGGACTGTGATTGTAACTACGCCTCAAGATTTAGCACTTGCTGATGCCCAAAAAGGCATTGCAATGTTTAATAAAGTAAATGTGCCAGTACTTGGTTTGATAGAAAATATGAGCCATTACGTTTGCAGCCACTGCGGTGAGGCAAACCATGTATTTGGCAAAGAAGGCGCACAAAAACTAGCCCACAAGCATGGCGTTCCGGTACTTAGCCATATTCCCCTTGCCATTGATATTAGAGAGTACTCTGAGCAAGGAAAACTTATTGCTAGCGATAACGATGCGGCAATAAGCAAAACATACAGCGCAGCAGCTAGGCTTATAGCCAGCACGCTATATTATCAACAGCATCACAACAGCATAGAAATTGTGATTACAGAAGATTAAAAGCATGAGACTTTCAGATACACATATTAAAGAACACCTAAAAGATGGCCGAATAGTTATAGAGCCTGCTCCGAGTAGTGAGATGATATCGGGTGTGACAGCAGATTTACGTCTTGGTAATAAATTTAGAACGTTCAATGCCCATAATGCAGCATACGTTGATTTAAGTGGTCCAAAGGATCAACTCAATAAAGCCATGGAATCAATCATGAGTGAGGAAATTGAGCTTGCAGACGGTGAAGCGTTTTTTTTACATCCAGGTGAACTCGCACTTGCAATCACTTATGAAAAAGTAACGCTACCTGCCGATATTGTAGGGTGGTTGGATGGGCGCTCATCGCTTGCGCGTTTAGGTTTGATGGTGCATGTAACAGCACACCGAATTGATCCCGGCTGGAGCGGTAATATTGTATTAGAGTTTTACAACTCAGGAAAATTACCCTTAGCGCTGCGCCCAATGATGAAAATTGGCGCTATGAGTTTCGAAATGCTCTCAGGGCCTTGTGAAAACCCGTATAACATTCGTAAAGATGCTAAATACAAAGACCAGAGTAGTGCAGTTGCAAGTCGCATAAGTGATGAAAACAGCTAAACCTTATCGGGTAAATTATGAAGCGCATAACCCAATAGTTGAAAATAGTGGTTAAGCGCTTTATTTGCCTTGGTGGTATGTTGTGCTGGTGGGTATATTAAATTACTGGATTGCAAACCGTCCACCAAAAAACTATTTTTTATATTTGGGTGTGCATATATACAGGCTTCAAAACAGCGAGCTGCAATTTCTTCAGGCATACTCATATAATTCATATTATGGGCTTGGTCGTGTTTAATACATGCTTGCACAAATTCATTGGCATTTTCGCCACTTGCATCTAAAAATACTTCTTTATAAAAGCTGTTCAGTGCGTCATTGAGTGGGTGCATTAAATTTGGTGTATTTGAAAGCCAAAGCTTTGAAGCAAATCCATAGCGTGGTTTTACTTTAAATAAATGTTCACTAATGTGGTGATCGAATGCATGAAACCACTCATGCGCGAGCGCACCACCGCCCGCATTTTTAGCAAGTGCTAATGTTTGACTGCCTGCATTGTAATGCGCTTGCACACCTTTTTGACCACCGTGCCCAAATGCAAAATTTAACTTTTCGCGCAGACCAATTGCTCTAGGTGGTAGGTGCAGTATTTGCGCCAGGTCGGCCAGCGCATCGTAAATTAAATTAGCGCTAATATAGCGCTCTTCTTTGGTTACCCATTTACCAACCACCATTGATCTGAACCCAAACGTGGTTCTTATATCGCTAAAATCAACTTGGTCATCAAAGCGATAGTCGGGGCCTAGACGAGTAAATCCTCGTTTTAATCTATTTGGGTAATGTCGCATCTGTTTATCAAAAGCTAAATTTAATTTAAGTAACGTGCTTTTACGTGCTCAGGCATATGTTGGGTTTGTTTATTAATTAATTCTTCTAATAAAGTAAACAAAGGCTCTGGGTTTAAATGTTCTATTAAGCTCAAGCTATGAGCAACGGCTTCAAGTGTAGAGAGGCTATCGGCACGGAGCGCTTTACGAATTGTATAACGATTTTTAGGTAGTTTATTAAAACTAACTGTTCTAAATTTATTGAGTGCAGGGGTGAGTTGTAAAATTTTATAGGCTTTTTTCCATGTGCCATCGATCACAATTAAATGAGTGATGTGCTTATGTTTTGTGGAGCTTGGTTCATCTAGGCAGGTGGCGTTTTCGTTTGGGTAAAGCAGTACTGTTGATTCTTTTGGCAAACTATTTACCATACTAAAGTCAGCACTGTTTTCACCTTTGATTATTTCGCAATCAGTTAGACTTAAGTCGAGTAATTTAGCCGTGTTTTTTGCTATTTTTTCTTCGCTGGGGTGTTGTAGAATAATAACTTTAACTTTGTTAGTTATTGTTTCAATAGCGCTGCATACACAGGTATTAAGTGCAAAATTACAATGAGTACAAAGAATGCGTGCCATTTTAAAAACTTTCTCTCTATTATTAACTTGTAAATTATACATTTATGAAAGCAATTAAGTTGGTTTTTTTTCATTTATCAATATACAGTAGTTATATCAAATACAATGAACATGGATAGTTGAAGGAATTAAATAATGACAGACATTACCATAGATACATCAGCGTTAGAGAATATGAAATCTTTATTGGGCGAGCAGTTTGCTGATACGCTTGATTTTTGTTGTGCCGAGTTTGAACGTCTGGGCTCTGAAGTTATGGCAACCATTGGTAAAGATAAAGAGGCAGCGATTCGTCATTCTCATAGTTTAAAATCAAATGCCGCGCAGTTTGGTGCGTCTAGTTTAGCTGATGTTTCGCGCACCATAGAGTTAAGCTTAGTTGATGATGACTTAGCTAAAGCGATGGATGCTTGTGCCAACTTAATGCCACAGGTAGAAGGCTCTCAAACAAAATTTAAACAATGGTTAGATGCACAATAGTTAACGTGAATTAATTTCAGTTTTAAGCTGTTAAATTTACTGGTGTTATATATTTACTCGGTTAGTCTAGTAGGCAACCGGGTTTTTATTGTTTAGATAAAATAGACCCTGCTTATAAAACTCAAATTACAAAGGTCATCAGGCGCCAGCCAGTAGAGGTAAAATGTCAGATATAAAAAAGAGTCATAAATTAGAAGGCGTATGTTATGACATTCGTGGACCTGTTTTAGCTCAAGCTAAAAAAATGGAAGACGATGGTCAAAAAGTCTTAAAATTAAACATCGGTAATCCAGCTGCATTTGGTTTTGATATGCCTGAAGATATGCATCGCGATATTATCCGTAACCTGTATTCTGCCCAAGGTTATTGTGACTCTAAAGGACTTTACTCAGCCAGAGTAGCTGTGTACCAACATTATCAACAACGTGGGTTAAACAACTTAGACGTTGATAACATTTATATTGGTAATGGGGTAAGTGAACTAATCCAAATGATCACTCAAGCTTTGCTTAACAACGACGATGAAGTGCTTATCCCTGCGCCAGATTATCCGTTGTGGACTGCGTCAGTTAAGTTAGCGGGCGGTAATCCCGTTCATTATTTATGTGATGAAGAGCAAGA
>NZ_NTLW01000231.1:0-15839 GCF_002632075.1 Pseudoalteromonas sp. ESRF-bin5
AATTACAAACGCGATACATCATTGAACAAAGCGAAACATGTTAGAAAAATGAGTAGCAACGCTCCCACTTTAAAACCAAATTCTTGTGTCTTTTCAGAGACCGGCTTTTTACGAAAAAGTTCAATTATGTAATACATTAAGTGTCCACCATCAAGCACTGGCAGAGGTAATAAATTAAATACGCCCAAGTTAACGCTTATCAGGGCTAAAAAGCTTAAAAAAGCAACTAAACCATAGCTTACGCTAGTCCCAGCTCCCACTGCAATACCAACAGGACCACTTAAGTTTTTAACCGAAACCTGACCCGTAATTAAATTACCAATCATGTCAAAACTCAGCGTAATCAACCGCCAGGTTTCTTTTGTACCGCGAACAATACTATCAAGTGGTCCAAAACTTCGGGATTGTACATACCCCTCTGGCCATTGCTGAACAACAGGTGCTACACCTAAAAAACCTTGTTCTATACCATTGTTGCCAACACGCCCTTGTGGGGTCACTGTTATGCTTTTTATACTATCTTGTCTTTTTACACTAAATTGTAAAGATTTGTTAGCCGATTGCGTAATTACATTAACTAATTGCGGCCAATTGCTTATAGTTTCACCGTTTACAGCCAAAATAGTATCGTTAACTTGCAAATTTGCTTGTTCCGCTGCTGAATTTTTAGTCACCGCAGCAACCGTTAATGTTGCTTGTGGCCTAAAGGGGACAATACCCAAAGAGGTAAGTGGAGGAACATCTTGTTGGTCGAGCTTCCAACCATCAATATTGAGCGTTTTGACTCGTGTTTGTAAGTTTTCATCGCGAACTGTAATCTCTACACGCTCTTCACCTAATCGCGACATAAAAGCAAACGTCGCGTCTTGCCACGTGGTTATATTATCATCACCAATTTTAATAATGTGTTGGCTTGGCATAAGCCCGGCTTGCTCTGCTCGGCTTCCTTCAGTAATGCTGCCTACGACTGGTTTTACCGATTGCACACCCACCATGTACATCACCGCTAACGCAAAAATAGCAAACAAAAAATTTGCCATAGGCCCAGCTGCTACAATGGCAATACGTGCTTGTACTGACTTTGAGTTAAACGATAAATGTCGCTGATTTGCTGGAACATCGTCCACACGCTCATCAAGCATTTTGACATATCCACCTAGTGGAATAGCTGCTATGACATATTCTGTATTGTATTTATCGTGACATTTAATTAAGGGCTTACCAAAACCAATAGAAAAGCGTAGCACCTTAACACCCGCCTTTCGTGCTACCCAAAAATGGCCATACTCATGCACAGTAACTAAAATGCCTAATGCCAAAATAAATGAGCCAAGATTCCAAATAAAATCAAACATACTAATGAGCCACTTTATTTATAAACTGAGTTGCGTTGACACGTGCAAGCTCATCGCATTGTAATATTTCATCTAAACTCTGTACGTTGGTGTATTGAGCCGACTCTAAGGTTTGTGCATTAATTTTATAAATATCTGTAAAACCAATTTTACCTTTTAAAAATGCAGCAACAGCTATCTCATTTGCAGCATTAACGGTCGTTGTTGCTCCCTGCCCCGCCGAACATGCATCAATAGCAAGTTGCAAATTAGGGTAACGGGTAAAGTCAGGTTTGGTGAACGAAAAATCACAAATATCAGAAAAATTAAGCGATTTAACACCTGCGTCAATTCGTTTTGGGAACGCTAATGCATGGGCAATAGGCGTACGCATATCAGGGTTACCCATTTGCGCTAAAATTGAGCCATCATGATACTGAACCATCGAGTGAATAATGCTTTGAGGGTGAATAACAACGTCAATATCATCGCTATTACAGTTAAATAGCCACTTGGCTTCAATAAACTCAAGGCCTTTGTTCATCATAGTTGCGGAGTCTACTGAGATTTTTTGACCCATAGACCAATTAGGATGAGCTACCGCTTCACTGACGGTCACATCTTTTAAGGTACTTATATCACGCGTTAAAAATGGACCGCCTGAACCGGTAAGTAAGATTTTACTGACACCATTATCTTGCAGGTTTTTATCGCTTTGAGCATTTTGTAGTGAGTGAGGTAGACACTGAAAAATAGCGTTATGTTCGCTGTCGATTGGCAGTAAAGTTGCTTTGTGCTTTTTAACTTTATCAATGAACAATTGGCCCGACATAACCAGCGATTCTTTATTCGCAAGCAACACTTTTTTACCTGCTTCAACCGCACTGAGTGTAGGTAACAAGCCTGCGGCTCCAACAATGGCAGACATAACTATATCTACATCAGGGTGCGCACATAAATCACTCATTGCCTGTTGTGAATGCATAATCAGAGTTTGGCACGCTGCACCCTTTAAATGCAATGACAGTTCTTCTGCTGCACTTTGTGTTGCCATGACAGCATAAAGGGGTGAATGCTTAATGCAAAGCTCAGCCATTTTTTTTGCATTTTGACCCGCTGTTAAAGCAAATACATCAAACAAATCACTGTTTTTTGCTACAACATCAAGTGTACTTAAACCAATTGACCCCGTAGCACCTAAAATAACTAGCTGCTGCTTATGACTCATAAACTTAAAGTCCACGCATAACACATTACAAACATAGGCGCGGCTGCTGTTAAGCTGTCAATGCGATCTAAAATACCGCCATGCCCAGGTAAGCATTTACCACTGTCTTTAAGGCCTGCTTCACGTTTAAACATACTTTCAAGTAAATCGCCAATTGCTGAAAATAGCGCTATAAATGCCGTCATAATGGCGTAAATCGGCCATACGGCTAAATCCACGTCGGTAAAATGACAAAACGCCATAACAAATAATACTGATGCAACAATACCACCGGCAAGGCCTTCAATTGTTTTATTTGGACTTACTTTAGGCATAAGCTTGTGTTTACCAAAACTTTTACCTGTAAAATACGCACCAATATCAGCGCTCCACACAATACCTAACACAACCAAAATCAGCATAGAGCCAAAGTGAGTAGATTCAAGGTATTGCGCACTACGAAGCGTATTGAGCGCAAGCCATAACGGCACTAAAGTCAGAAGCCCTGCAATGCCACGCATTACTAGCCCTTCATTCCACGCTTTTGCCATGGCTGGATAACGCCATACTAAGTAACTAGCAACAATCCACCATGCAAACGCCAAAGTAAATAAATAATTAGCATCGCCCACTAGCTGACCATTTTGCCAAAGCGACTCTATCGGCCAGTGTAAATTGAGCACAGCGAGTAAAGCTGCAACAAGCACAACAAAGGCGCCTCTTTTTATTTTGTCACATAGCCCCATAAAAGCTGACCACTCCCAAGCGCCCATTAAAACGATGGCGGCGGCAAAGTAACTAAATAACGTCAATGGTGTATAAAAAACCAAGGCGAGCGCTGCGGGTGCTAACACTAGCGAGGTTAAAATGCGTTGTTTTAACAAAATTGTGACCCTTAATCTATTTAGGTTTGAGCGAGTAATTGTTTTATTTGTTCGCCCGTACAACCAAATCGTCGCTCTCTGGCAACGTAACATGCAATGGCCTCAGCAAATGCTGCTTCATTAAAATCAGGCCAAAGTGTTTCGGTAAAGTAAAGTTCTGCGTAAGCTGCTTGCCATAGTAAAAAGTTACTAATGCGAACATCGCCCCCCGTTCTAATAAGTAAATCGGGTTCAGGTTGATCGGCCATGCTCATATGCTGCGCAATACGCTCTTCAGTAATATCTTGTGCGTCTATGCCACCGCTTGCAACTTGCATTGCGAGTTGTTTAGCCGCGTTTGCCATATCCCAACGGCCACCATAATTAGCAGCCACGTTTAAACACAACCCTGTGTTATTTTCTGTCAGTTGCTGCGCACTATATACTTTGTTTTGCAACCCTTCAGAAAACCGAGATAGGTCTCCAATGATGGTTAGTTTTACATTGTTTTTGTGAAGCTTTTTAACCTCTTTTGTTAATACAAACAAAAAAAGCTCCATTAACGTATTTACTTCGTCTTCAGGGCGGCGCCAGTTTTCACTGCTAAATGCAAATAAGGTTAACGATTGTACGCCTAATTTAGTACAAAACTGAACAGATTGACGAACAGCGTCCACGCCTTTTTTGTGCCCATACACACGAGGCCTATTTCTAGCTTGCGCCCAACGTCCGTTCCCGTCCATGATGATAGCAACATGCTTAGGTAAACATTGTTGTGAAATTGTATCAGCGTTTAAAGCCATAAATATCGAGTATTCCATAAAAAAACGCCGCCTAGTATAACCCAGACGGCGTTTCAAAACTAATATATTTGTATACACTAGCTCAGCTTATTTAGCTGTTTAGATTTCCATCAATTCAGCTTCTTTCGCTGTTAATTGAGTGTCCATTTCTTTGATAAATTTATCTGTTAACTTTTGGATTGCATCTTCGCCTTGGCGCGCTTCGTCCTCAGAGATATCTTTATCTTTTAATAGTGCTTTAATATCACCATTAGCATCACGGCGAATATTACGAACAGCAACACGGCCGCCTTCAACTTCGCCACGTACAATTTTAATTAAATCTTTACGGCGCTCTTCTGTAAGTGGAGGAAGTGGCACACGAATAACTGTACCTGCCGACATAGGGTTTAAACCTAAGTCAGACGCCATAATCGCTTTTTCAACTGCTTGTGCTAATGACTTGTCAAAAACACCAATGGCAAGCGTACGTGAATCTTCAATTGTTACATTTGCAACTTGATTTAACGGTGTAGGAGCACCGTAGTAAGACACCATAATGCCATCTAAAATTGCAGGGTGAGCACGGCCAGTACGAATTTTAGAAAGTTGGCTACCTAGTGCTGTTACACTCTTTTGCATGCGCGCTTGCGCATCTTTTTGAATATCGTTAATCACGGTTTAATCCTAATTATTTGATTACTTCATCTGAGGCTTGTGAAGAGATAAGTGTTCCTTCTTCTTCACCCATAATTACGCGTTTTAACGCGCCTGATTTATTCATGTTAAATACGCTTAATGGCATATTGTGATCGCGGGCTAAAGTAAATGCCGCTAAATCCATAACTTTTAATTCTTTATCAATAATTTCATTGTAGCTTAAGTGACGGTAAAGTGTCGCTTCTGGGTTTTTCACAGGATCGTCACTGAATACGCCATCAACCTTTGTTGCTTTAATGACTGTATCAGCTTCAATCTCAATACCACGTAGACACGCAGCAGAATCTGTAGTGAAAAACGGGTTACCCGTACCCGCTGCAAAAATAACAACGCGGCCAGTTTTTAATAAGCTTATTGCTTCAGCCCAGTTGTATGCATCACATACACCATTAAGTGGAATAGCAGACATTAATCGACAGTTTACAAAAGCACGATGCAGCGCATCACGCATTGCAAGGCCATTCATTACCGTTGCAAGCATACCCATGTGATCGCCTACTACACGGTTCATACCCGCTTCAGCTAATGACCCACCGCGTAAAAAATTACCGCCGCCAATAACTAAACCCACTTCTACGTCGAGCTCTACTAACTCTTTAATTTCTTGTGCCATACGGTCTAAAACTTTAGGGTCGATGCCGAAGCCTTCGTCTCCCATTAAAGCTTCACCACTTAATTTGAGAAGAACACGTCTAAAAATAGGTTTGCGATTGATAGTCATAGTTTTGGGGCCAACTTTTATTGAATTATGGATAAAAAATAACCGCGCTTATGTTAAACATAAAAGCGCGGTTATTTTAAAGAATTTCTAAGCGTGAAGCAAAAGCAAATAGTACTTTAATTGCATCTAATTTCCTTGTCCTTCACAGTTAGTCAATCTTACTCACCTTTAGCAGCAGCAATTTGAGCAGCAACTTCAGCAGCAAAATCTTCTTCTTTTTTCTCGATACCTTCACCAACTTCAACACGTACGAAGCCAGTCACTGTTGCGTTTTTCTCTTTAAGAACATCGCCAACAGATTTTTTAGGTTCCATGATGAATGCTTGACCAGTAAGAGAAACCTCACCAGTAAACTTCTTCATGCGACCAACAACCATTTTTTCAGCGATTTCAGCAGGCTTGCCTTCGTTCATCGCGATATCGATTTGAACTTGCTTCTCTTTTTCTACAACATCTGCAGGAACATCAGCAGGTGTTAAGTACTCAGGGCTTGAAGCAGCAACGTGCATTGCAACGTGCTTAAGTGTTTCTTCATCAGCAACACCAGCAACAACAACACCAATACGCTCACCGTGACGGTACTCAACTAGGTTTTCACCAGCGATGTACTGTAGACGACGTACGTTGATGTTTTCACCAATTTTAGTTACTAGCTCAACACGGTCTTCTTCAAACTTAGCTTGTAAGTCTTCGATAGAAATTGTTTCAGCGATTGCAGCGTCAGCAACTTTGTTAGCAAATGCTAAGAAGCTTACATCTTTTGCAACGAAGTCTGTTTGACAGTTAACTTCAACAAGTACCGCAACACCCGCATTTTGCTTGATGATGATAGTACCTTCAGCAGCAATGTTACCTGCTTTTTTAGCAGCCTTTGCAGCACCGCTCTTACGCATGTTTTCAATCGCTAACTCGATGTCACCATCAGTCTCAGTTAACGCTTTTTTACAATCCATCATGCCAGCGCCTGTACGCTCGCGTAATTCTTTAACTAGGGCAGTAGTTACAGCCATTAGTAAATCCTCAAATCTGAAATCTGGTTTAGATAAGCGGGTTACCCGCTCTACAAGAATAGCAAGTCTTCATCCTATTAAGATGAAGACTTGATGACAGCTAATTACTCAGCTTCAACGAAATCGTCATTCTCAGCTTGAGCAACGATGTTATTCTCGCGACCTTCAGTGATAGCAGCTGCAACAGCGCTAGTGTAAAGGGTTACAGCACGGATAGCATCATCGTTACCAGGAACGATGAAATCAACGCCGTCTGGATTAGAGTTAGTATCTACGATTGCAACAACTGGAATACCTAGGTTGTTAGCTTCACGGATAGCAATGTGCTCGTGGTCAGCATCGATAACAAAGATCGCGTCTGGAAGACCGCCCATGTTTTTGATACCACCAAGGCTCTTTTCAAGCTTTTCCATTTCGCGGTTAAGCATTAACGTTTCTTTCTTAGTTAATTTCTCGAAAGTACCGTCTTGGCTTTGGATTTCAAGGTCTTTAAGACGCTTGATTGATTGACGTACTGTTTTCCAGTTAGTCAACATGCCACCTAACCAGCGGTGGTTAACGTAAAACTGATCGCTTGCGATAGCAGCTTCTTTAACTGCGTCGCTTGCTGCGCGCTTAGTACCAACGAAAAGAACTTTACCTTTGTTTGCAGCAGCGCCACTTAAAAACTTAAGTGCGTTGTTGAACATTGGTACAGTTTGCTCAAGGTTGATGATATGTACACGGTTACGAGTGCCGAAGATGAAAGGCTTCATCTTAGGGTTCCAGTAACGTGCTTGGTGACCAAAGTGAACACCAGCTTGAAGCATGTCGCGCATTGAAACGTTTGCCATTTTATAGATCCTCTATAGTTGTTTAGGGTTAGGCCTCCACATATCCCATAGCACCAACACCGAAGTATTTAAACTTCTAATGCACCCAAGTGTATGTGACGATACGTGTGTGTGTTAAAATCAAATTGTGTTTGCCTTAAATACAAAAAATCATTTAAGAATTTATTTGTAAAAAGACGGCGCGCTTTATACCATATTAAAATTAAATACTCAACATCGCGTGCAAAAATTATGCAGCGATAAAATGTTAGAAACGCAACTTTGGAGCCTCAATGAGCGCTATTATCAAGACCCCTGAAGAAATAGAGAAAATGCGTGTAGCTGGGCGTTTAGCAGCAGACGTACTTGAAATGATCGGCCCACATGTCGTGCCGGGGATCACCACTGATGAGCTAAATACTATTTGTCATGATTATATTGTTAACGAGCAAAAAGCAGTCCCTGCTCCTTTAAACTATCATGGTTTTCCAAAATCAATTTGCACCTCTGTTAACCATGTAATTTGTCATGGTATTCCTAACGACAAACCGTTAAAAGAAGGTGACAGCGTAAATATCGACATCACTGTTATCAAAGATGGCTACCACGGCGATACATCTAAAATGTTTCACGTAGGTAAACCAAACATTCAAGGTAAGCGTTTGGCTGAAGTAACACAAGAAAGCTTATATCTTGCCATTAAAATGGTAAAGCCGGGTGTACGTTTAGGTGATATTGGCGAAGCAATTCAAAAATACGCCGAGAGCTTCAACTACTCAATAGTACGTGAATATTGCGGCCATGGTATTGGTAGCGAATTTCACGAAGAACCACAGGTTATGCATTACGGTAAAGCCGGTACCGGTGAAACATTAAAAGCGGGTATGTGTTTAACTATTGAGCCAATGGTTAATGCGGGCAAGCGCCAATGTAAACTGCTTAAAGATGAGTGGACGGTTGTAACACGCGACCGCAGTTTGTCTGCACAGTGGGAACACACGTTATTAGTGACTGAAAATGGTGTTGAAATTTTAACGCTACGATCAGATGATACTATCGACAGGATTATCGAACACTAATAAACCTACGCAGTTGATAGTACGTTTATCAATGTGGAAGGTTCAATGAGGAGCCAGCCCACGTGGCATTACCCAACAAAGTAAAAAAGTTGCTTAGCGATGCTGAGCAACTAAGTGACTATCGCGATTGTTCCAGCTATTTTTACAAATGGTTGCATAACGAATTTTCAAAACAACCAGTTGGTAATTTAATTAATGCCCGGGCTGAGTTTATCGACCGCCTGTTGATCAAATTATTTCATGTTTATGATCTATCTCATGAGCCTGATTTAGCGCTGATTGCCGTAGGCGGTTACGGACGTGGTGAGCTTCACCCTTATTCAGATATCGACTTCTTACTGCTTGTAACAGAGCAACCAAGTGAAGCGGTATGTGAAAAAATAGGTCAATTTGTCACTATGCTGTGGGATCTTAACTTAGAGATTGGCCACAGCGTTCGTACAATTGATCAAGCAATAGAGCAAAAACGCGAAGACGTCACCTTTGCCACCAGCTTGCTCGAAAGCCGACTAATTTTTGGTAACCATATTGAGTTTGAAAAGCTTAAAAACTTTATACTCGAAACGCCAGTATGGGGCTCTAACGACTTTTTTGAAGCCAAAGTACAAGAGCAAAATCTGCGTCACCGTAAATGTCACGGAACAGCGTACAACTTAGAGCCAAACATAAAAGAAAACCCAGGTGGTCTTCGCGATTTACAAACTATTATTTGGGTAGCCAAAAAGCATTTTAGAGCCGAAACCCTCCAAGAGCTCATAAACCATGGCTACTTAACCCATGAAGAGTTTCAAGAGCTTTCAGAGTGTTTAGAAAACCTATGGAACATTCGCTTTGCCCTGCACTTAGCCGCTGGACGATCAGAAAACCGTTTACTATTTGATCACCAACCCCTTGCTGCAGAAATACTTGGCTTTGGTAGCGATGGTAAAGCGTCGGTTGAACGTATGATGAAGCGCTTATTTCGTATAATGAGCCGTGTACGCGAACTCAATCAGATGCTGCTTTCGTATTTTGAGCAAAGCATTTCGCCACTAAGCAGCGAAGCCGTTGTTGAGGTACTCGACAGAAATTTTGAGCGTGTTGGCCATCAAATTCGTGTTAAAGACCCATCTGTATTTTTTAGGCGCGATCAACTTTTTGTTCTGTTTGAGCACATTGCTGAAAATCCAGAAATTACCCATATTTACCCAAGCACTATACGCACTATTCGCCAAGTACGCCGTCGTTTGTTGGGTGACCTGCAAGATTACGCGGCCTGCCGTGAAGCTTTCTTACGCTTGGTAAAACACCCTAACGGTATGGGCCGCGCATTCACATTAATGCATAAGCACGGCATGCTGGCAGCATATTTACCGCAATGGCGTAATATTTTTGGGCAAATGCAGTTTGATTTATTTCATGCCTACACGGTAGACGAGCACACCCACAAATTAATCAATAATATTTACCAATACTTTGATAAAACGGGCGTGAGTGAGTTTCCAATTTGTAGTGAAATAGTCACTCGAATGGATAAACCCGAGCTTTTATATTTAGCCGGTATTTTTCATGATATTGCGAAAGGCCGCGGTGGCGATCACTCAGAGCTAGGGTCGGTCGATGCTATTGCATTTGCTAAGTTACATGGGTTCTCATCATCCGATGGCAAGCTTATCGCATGGCTTGTTGGTAATCACTTACTTATGTCGGTAACTGCACAAAGAAAAGACATAAACGACCCTACAGTAATCAAAGACTTTGCAACACGTGTAAAAACAGAGCGCCAACTCGATTACCTTTATTGTTTAACTGTGGCAGATATTCGTGCCACTAACGACAACCTATGGAACGATTGGAAAAACACTTTATTGCGCGAACTTTATTTGCACACACAACGTGCATTGCGTTTGGGCCTTGAAAACCCAATGGACCAACGCGACCAAATTCGTGATAAAAAGCACCAAGCAAAACAACGCTTGCTTAATTTAGGGTACCTTGAAGAAAAAATTGACTTAATTTGGAGCCGCTTTAAAGCAAACTACTTTACTGCATTTAGCGAGCAGCAAATATCGTGGCAAACCGAGCATTTAGTAAATAGCACCGATTTAAGTCAACCGAGTGTAATAGTGTCGAATGCGCCTATGCACGGCGGCACGCAAGTGTTTGTTTACAGTCCTTACTCGGGTGCCCTATTCGCCCGTTTAGTAAACATAATTGGTACTAAAAAGGCACAGATCCAACACGCACAAGTACTGACCACCAAAGACGGTTATGTACTGTTTAGCTTTGTTATTCTTGAAGTCAGCGGCGACCCTATCGCAAGTAGCCGCGCGCAATCGATTAAACGCGGCCTTGAGCAAGCACTTAATGACCCGCGTAAAAAAATTCGCTTTAAAAAGAGTCGCTCACAACGTTTTAAAGACTTTAATATCAAACCCAAAATTGTGCTGCGCCCACATGCTAGAAAAGATCGCAGCTTAATTGAAATACAAGCGGTTGATATACCCGGTCTACTAACCAAAATAGCCGAAGTTTTCCAAGCACATTTACTCCATATTCATGCAGCCCGCATAACAACGGTAGGTGAACGTGCAGAGGATTTCTTTGTCGTATCAAATAACGAATACCAAGCCCTGACTGATGAAGAACAAGCAAAAATTCATCAGGCATTACGTAAAAAATTCAACGCCGAAACAGAATAAGAGGACACACATGTCAGATTTAAAAACAATGATCGAAAACGCATGGGATAACCGCGACAGCATTAGCCCAAGCACTGTATCTAGCGATGTAAAACAAGCTATTATTGACGCGCTAGAACTACTTGATGGCGGTGCCGCGCGTGTTGCTGAAAAAATATCAGGCGAATGGGTTGTGCACCAATGGCTTAAAAAAGCAGTGTTACTGTCGTTTCGTATTCGCGACAACCAACCAATGAACGACGGCGTTAATCAGTTTTACGACAAAGTACCGCTTAAATTTAGCGACTACACGCCAGAGCAATTTCAACAAGGCGGCATGCGCGTAGTGCCTAACGCAGTAGCACGTAAAGGCAGCTTTGTAGGTAAAAACGTCGTACTTATGCCCTCGTACGTAAACATTGGCGCATACGTTGACGAGGGCACCATGGTTGATACATGGGCCACTGTTGGCTCATGTGCACAAATTGGTAAGAACGTGCATTTATCTGGCGGCGTTGGCATAGGCGGCGTTTTAGAGCCACTACAAGCTAACCCAACCATCATTGAAGACAATTGTTTTATTGGCGCACGTTCTGAAATTGTTGAAGGTGTAGTAGTAGAAGAAGGCGCTGTTATTTCAATGGGCGTTTATATCAGCCAAAGCACTCGTATTTACGACCGTGAAACCGGCGAAATTCACTACGGCCGCGTACCTGCGGGCGCAGTAGTTGTACCAGGTGCATTACCATCAAAAGATGGCACACACAGCCTTTACGCTGCAATCATTGTCAAAAAAGTAGATCAACAAACACGCGAAAAAGTAGGCATCAACGCCCTACTTCGCTCGATTGATGATTAAATAGAAAACAATGGCATTAGTATAAATTATTGATGAAAAAATAAGGCTCTGAACCTTTTTAGATTTAGAGCCTTACATTCTTTTAAAGCGTTCGTATATATACGTTAATTCCCAAAAGCTACATCTACCATTTTGAATAGTGATCTTCTGCTAAGCCCCACTGCCCGTTGAGTGTTATCACTTCATTAGGAAGCGTTATTTGACCGAAATAACGACCGATTTTTTGTGTGAAATTCGTGGCCACAATGAGTAAATTAGTTTTATCAAAACGTTGGCTTACAGGTTCAAAAGTAAGATTAATCAGGCCGTCGTTTGAGTGGAGTTCCCACTTGTCACAATCAATTTCGTTACCATAACGATTAAACTTAAAATCAACCATATCAATTTTGTATAGCTTTCCGTCAAGCCAAATAGCATTTTCAGTAAATCCTGTTTCAATTACACCTGCTGAAAGGTTTAATCCCAAGTAGCGCCCATCAGGTAATTTGCAGGCAAGGCTTGCCCAATTCCAAAATGTTTCACGACGCATATAGCCTGCACTCCAATCTACACAGGCCAATGCGTTCATATGGCTAAAATCGTAGCGGGTATTTTTTAATAGAAGCGTGCCAGAGCAATTTAGCGCGGCCGATTTTTGGGTGAAATGGAAACCAGTATAACCAGCTCGAACACATACACTCAAAGGAAGGTAATTATCTGACTCGTTAATTATTGCATCAAGGATCAGCGTGGTACTTATTTTAACTGTTACCTTTCGTTCACCGGGTCTATCTGTGGTATTAACGTAAACGCTGTTATCACCCTTTTTAAAATAACTATTGCCAGAATTTGGCAGCGGCTCAATTAATGTGTTTTTAGAAAATAAATTTACAAAGCTGTGCTCGTCTAACTGCTCTGTTTTTAAATTGTAAACATAAACAAAACAGTTGCTGGCAATTTTTAAATCAACGATTGCAAGTCCAATAACTAATTCATCGCAAGTAATGCTTATAAACTGAAACTGGTTAAACTTAAATTTTTTTGCAAGTTTACCGCATGGCTTATCCATTGCGTTTCTTAAATCAAAATCTAAGTAATTAATATGCTCAATCCCCTGTGGGAATAAACCAAAGTTAGCCTGTCCATCAGGGTTAATCAGCTGCAGTTTTTTTGGCATGTACTATCCTTTCATTTACAGCCTATATTATTCTCGGACACAAAATAATCAACCTAAGAAGATAATTACATGGTAAATATTCGTCTTGTTATCCATATGCTTTTGTCGTAACAATTTTAATAAAGGGTGATAGTTTACCAACACCAATAAAAAAGCACTTATAAAAATAAGTGCTTTTAGGTTTGCTCAATTAATTTTTTAATTACAGCGCGTTAAATACGTCGTCTGTTTTAGCTGCGCAAATAAAGTCGTTTTTATGCAAGCCTTTAATTGAATGGCTCCACCACGTTACAGTTACTTTGCCCCACTCGGTTAATAAACCAGGATGGTGGCCTTCGTCTTCTGCCATGTCGCCTACTTTGTTAGTAAACGCGATAGCTTGTTTAAAGTTTTTAAATTTATAAACACGCTCTAGCTGCATAATGCCGTCGCGTACTTCTGGTACCCAGTCTGGTATTTTTGTAATAAGCTGTGCAAGCTCTTCGTCAGACACTTTTGGTGCATCTACGTGGCAAGCTTCGCATTTTTGTTCACTTAATGAAGACATTTTAAATCCTTATTTTAGCGTTTCTTTTAAATTAAAGTTAACTGGCTAATTTTTCTTTTGGTGGAAATTTTGGGTCATGCAAACCAAGCTCTTTAGCTTGCTCAACCAAAGTCATAATATCCATTTGCGATATATCAAACAGATCATGAATCGAATTAATGGTGTAGTACTGCGGTTGCATAATATCAATGCGATAAGGCGTACGCAGTACATCGATTACGCTCATAGGCGTTATTTCTGGTGTATCTGAATACACATACTGCGTTTCACCCGGGCTTGATAAAATTCCGCCACCGTAAATACGCAGGCCGTTTTCGGTTTGCATTAAACCAAACTCAACGGTAAACCAGTACATGCGTGCTAGGTAAACACGATCTTTTTTCTGCGCTGCATACCCTAATTGCCCGTATTTGTGTGTGAACTCGGCAAAATCAGGGTTTGTTAGCATAGCGCAGTGGCCAAATATTTCATGAAAAATATCTGGCTCTTGAAGATAATCAAACTCTTCACGACTTCGAATAAACGTGGCAACCGGAAACTGTTTATTTGCTAACAGCCTAAAAAACTCATCAAAATCGATAAGTGCAGGCACAGGCGCTACTTGCCAGCCAGTAGTAGCAAGAAGTACCTCGTTAAGCTCGCTTAGTTGCGGTATACGATCGTGTGGAAGATTTATTTTTTTAAGTCCTTCCATATACTCATCGCAGGCCTTGCCCTCTATGCACGCAAGTTGGCGTGCTACAAGCTCAGACCAAATTTTATTTTCTTCATCACTCCAATGTATAACACCATTTTCGTCTGGTGTTTTGGATGTGTATTTACTTGCTTTAGCCATAAGTACCTTCTGGGTTGTGAGCCCTAAATCGGTGTCAGTGTGATACTCAAACCTATTGAATATCGGGTGACCCCATACTATGTAAAAGTGAAGAAAAGTTTAATAGACAAGCTAACATCTGTACTTGGCGCGATCACCTAATTCGTAAATTTAAAATTACACGCGTGACACATTAAAATTACAGTCACGAATATAAAGGCCCTATACGAAGCTTTATGTGTAAACAAATAAATACAGCTAAAAGGTTTGAGTAAACGCTTGGTCTAAATCACTAATAATGTCGTTAACATCTTCAAGCCCAACAGAGAGCCTGATCAACCCGTCACTGATACCCGCGGCGGCTCTCTCTTCTGGTGAATAAGGAGAATGGGTCATAGACGCAGGATGCTGAATCAGTGTTTCGGCATCGCCTAGGCTTACAGCAAGTGTACAAAGCTTCATGCTATCAATAAATTGCGCACCTTGTTGTAAAGTACCTTTTATTTCAAACGCAATCACGCCACCTGCAGCTTTCATTTGATTACCAATAAATTTATTTCCTGGGTGTGATTTAAGGCCGGGGTAATAAACAATATTAACTTGATGATGCGCCTCTAGGTATTCAGCCACTGTTTGTGCACTCTGACAGTGACGCTCCATGCGTATGGCTAAGGTTTTTAATCCGCGATTTATAAGCCATGCGTCGTGTGGGCTTATGGTTGCACCAATGTCTTTTAGTACGGTCATTTTTATCAAGGTAATATGCTCAAGCGATCCACACACAAGTCCAGCCACCACATCGCCATGGCCATTTATGTATTTGGTTGCACTGTGCATAATGATATCAATGCCATATTGTTTTGGTGATTGCAGCAATGGCGTTAAAAAAGTGTTGTCTACCACGCTAATTAAGCTGTGCTGTTTAGCAATAGCGCCAATAAGTGCTAAATCAATCACAGCCATTGTTGGGTTTATTGGTGTTTCTACAAATATCATTTTGGAATTAGGTTTAATGGCAGCCCGTAGCTCGTCCTCGCAGGTCATATCAACAAACGTAACTTCAATTCCCCAACGCGGTAACATGTGTGCAAAAAACGCGAACGTACAACCATATAATGCGCTTGATGCAACAAGGTGATCGCCCTGTGATAAAAAGCTCAATACCGATGCCGATACAGCGCCCATGCCTGTAGCCGTTGCCGCAGCGGCTTCGCAGCCCTCTAGCTGTGCTATCTTTTGTTCAAGTTCGGTGGTCGTTGGGTTACCTAAACGGGT
>NZ_NTLW01000078.1:0-24792 GCF_002632075.1 Pseudoalteromonas sp. ESRF-bin5
GCAGTTGTTGGTGATAACGCGCAAATTGGTCCGAACAGTTTTATCGGAGAACGTGTTAAAATAGGTGCTGGGACAAAGCTTTGGCCTAGTGTGACTATTTACCATGACGTTGAAATTGGATCGGATTGTTTGTTTCAGGCAAATAGTGTTGTTGGTAGCGATGGGTTCGGTTATGCAAATGAGCGTGGGCAGTGGCTTAAAATTCCTCAGCTAGGCTCTGTGATCATAGGCGATAAAGTAGAAATAGGCGCCAGCACTACAATTGACCGTGGTGCACTTGATAATACGATTATTCATAGCAATGTGATTATTGATAATCAATGTCAAATAGCACACAACGTTGAAGTTAACTCGGGCACAGCAATTGCTGGCTGCTCTGTTCTTGCAGGTAGTGTTACCATAGGTAAAAACTGCCAAATTGGTGGTATGACTGCAATTAATGGTCACATGTCAGTATGCGATGGTGTTATAATTACGGGTATGAGCATGGTGACAAAATCAATCACCGAACCCGGTATTTATTCATCAGGTATGCCCCATACAACTAACAAAGAATGGCGTAAATCAATTGCTCACTTGCGTAATCTATCAGACATGAAGTCTCGTTTGAAAGCGCTTGAAGCACTGGCTAAGTCATAAACGTTGAACACATAAAAGGATGCTATTTTGGCAAACGAATTAAATAGCCTTGATATTCAAGAAATCTTAGCTTTATTACCACACCGTTACCCGATGCTTTTAATTGATCGTGTTATTGATTTTACTCCGGGTAAGATATTGCATGCCATTAAAAATGTATCTATAAACGAGCCTATTTTTACTGGCCATTTTCCAAACCAGCCTATTTTCCCTGGTGTGCTAATATTAGAAGCTATGGCACAAGCTACAGGTCTTCTTGGTTTTAAAACAGTTGAAAATCGCAGCGAAGACGAGCTTTACTTATTTGCAGCAGTAGACAACGCTCGTTTTAAGCAACCGGTTGTGCCTGGTGATACATTGCATTTGCATGTAGAGTTTTTAAAAGAGCGCCGCAATATATGGAAGTTTGCTGCTGAAGCTAAAGTTGACGGCAAAGTAGTATGTAGTGCCGAAATTATGTGTGCGAGAAGAGAGTTTTAATAGTGATCCATTCTACAGCAATAATCGAACCTGGCGCTAAACTAGGCAACAATGTCTCAGTTGGTCCATATAGTTATATAGGCAATGATGTTGTTATCGGTGATAACTGTATTATTGAATCTCACGTTGTTGTTAAAGGACCGTCTACCATTGGTTCTGGAAATCATATTTTTCAATTTGCGTCTGTCGGTGAAGCTTGCCAAGACAAAAAATACAACAACGAACCCACTACATTAATCATTGGTGACAATAATGTTATCCGTGAGTGTGCAACCATTCACCGTGGTACCATTCAAGACCAAGGCGTAACAAAAATTGGTAGTAATAACTTATTTATGGCTTATACCCACGTGGCACATGATGCAGTGATAGGCGATAACGTAATTTTTGCTAATAATGCCAGTGTTGCAGGCCATGTTCATGTTGCTGATTGGGTTATTTTAGGTGGCAATTCAGGGGTTCATCAGTTTTGTAAAATAGGGGCACATGCGTTTATTGGCATGTACTCTGGCGTTAACAAAGATGTTCCGCCATTTGTGACCACGATTGGTATGCCAGCTGGTCCTGCTGCAATCAATAAAGAAGGCATGAAACGCCGAGGCTTTGAAAGCGATGAAATAATGGCCGTTCGCCGAGCGTATAAAGCGTTTTATCGTAAGAGTTTAGGTGTTGATGAAGCAATTGAATCACTAAGTGAAGACGCGGTTAAATACCCTGCAGTACAAACTATGATAGATTTTGTTAAAAGCTCTGAGCGCGGGATCGTAAGATAGGCACTTTTTGTTTTTAAATAAACCACCTTAGAGAAATCGACGGTGGTTTTTTATTGCCTTTAAAATATTTTAATTCAGTATGCACTCAGCGAGGCAAGGTTAACCTTTGCGAAAATTTACTATATTTAAAGCACAGCTATGTCTCTTACGAAGTTAATTTTACCCCTCAGTCTTTTGTCTGTCTTGGCTGCGTGTAGTAGTCAACCTTTAGTTACCACAGCTAATGGAGAGCGTACTCAGTTAGGGAAAGCCTCTTATTACGCTAATAAATACCATGGCCGTACAACGGCAAATGGCGAAACCTTTAATCAAAACGCTGCCACTGCTGCACATTTAGAGTTTGATTTTGGTACTAAGGTAAAGGTAACTAACTTAGCTAACAATAAATCGGTAATCGTAAGAATAAATGATAGGGGCCCGTACGTTAGAGGGCGTGTTATTGATTTATCGTTAGGTATGTTTAAAAAAATAGCCGACCCTAAAGTCGGCGTTATTGATGTCTCAATCAGCGTATTAAAAACGGGTGGTTAGCGACACATATTCCTGATGTTTTTCGCTAAGCTCTTTGTGGCTACCTTGCGCTACAAGTTTGCCATTTTCTAGCCAAATAATGTTATCCATTTGCGCTAGAAGAGCAGGGTCGTGGGTAATTGTAAGTACGCTTGCGTCACTCATTACGTGCATAATGGCGTTCATTACGGTTTGCTTAGATTGGTTATCTAGCCCTTCAGTGGGTTCATCAAGTACTAAAATAGCTGGGTTTTGTAATAAAGCCTGCGCAATCGCTATACGCCTTGATTGTCCTTGGGATACGCTTCTGCCGCCTGTCCCTAAACGTGTTTTTAAACCCTCTTGTAGCTCATTAAACCAAGGCTCTAGCTGTGCAAGGTTAATGGCTTCAAGCATTTCTTCTTTTGTAGCGCTTGGCTTTGCATAACGCAAGTTTTCACTTAATGTACCATCAAAAATATGATGTTGCTGCGCTAATATATTTATAACGTTTGCTCGGCTGTCACTGCTAAGTGAGTGAAGGTCTTGCGGGTTATTATGGTCACCCAATGTAATACTACCTTGCTGAAGTGGCCATAAACCGGTTAGCAAATTAACTAAGGTGGTTTTACCGCTCCCGCTTCGACCTACAATGGCTACTTTTTGCCGCGATTTAAGCATAAAACTGACATTATTTAATGCGTTATGCTCATCGTATTTATAGCTAATGTTATTAAGCGTTAGCGCAATATTATTTTTATCAAACTGAGTATCAATTAAAGCGCTACAATTATTGCTCTGATCAGATGCTTTATCTTGGAGGGTAAATAACCGCTCTGCGGCTTTTAGTACATTAGGCAGCTCTATAAATGCATTGGGCAGTAGTAATACGCTTTCAAAGCTTGCTAATACAAAAAGCGTTAACATGGCAAGTTCTACGTTAACCATGGAATTAGTATAAACCAATGGGGCTATCGTCACTATGCTAGCTAACATGGCCATTTGTACTATTAGTAGAGTCAGTCCATCTGCATTTGCTAACGCCTTATGACGAACAAATAATTGTTGGTTGTACTGCTCGTTTAATCTATCGCATTTATTTAACTGCTCAGTACGGGCTTGATAAATACTAAGCTCTCTGAGGCCTGTTAAGGTATCTGATAATTCGGCCCGTAACTGTGCACTAAGGTGTGTTTCTTTGTGACTATTTTTTGTAAGTGAAGCACTTAAAAGCGCAGGTATGACAACGCCAATTAATAAAATTCCCATAAAGCAAATGAGTGCTACATTTGCATTATAAGCAGACATGAAAAGCAAAATGATTGGCACGCTTAACAAAGCAACCATCATGGGCATTAACACGTTCAAATAAAATTTATCGAGTGCGTCAACATCGTTCTGTAGTCGATTCAGTAAATCAGCGCTGCGGCTCATGGCTAAATCAACATTGTTGAGCTTACTGAGTGTTGCAAACATATTTACGCGAATTTCACTCAACAATAAAAAAGTCGCATTATGAGTAACTAAGCGCTCAGCATAACGAGAAGCCGTTCTTACAATGGCTAAAAAACGTATTGTGCCAGCGGGTGTAAAATAGTTCATTTGCACGCCAGCAATACCTGCAGCTGCCATAGATGCTAAAAACCAGCCTGAAATAGCCAGTAGGCCAACGTTCGCAAGCACCGTAATTGTTGCTAACAGCGTACCCAGTAGCATGGCTTTATAATGAGGGCGGCAGAGCTTTATCAATCTAATAAAGTTACTCATCGGAACCTCCTTGCTTAGCGGCATTTAGCAAATTATAAAACACGCCATGTTGAGTGCTTAGTTTTTCAAAGCTACCTTGCTCAGTGACCTTACCCTGGTCCATTACAATAATATTGTCGGCGTGTTTTACAGTGTTTAATCTGTGTGCGATTACCAGTACTAAATTGTTTTTAGCGTACATAATAATGGCGTGTTGAATGTGTTGCTCTGTTTGGCTATCAAGGTGCGCTGTTGGCTCATCAAGCATTAATATAGGGGCGTTTTTTAAAAATGCCCGAGCAAGTGCAATACGTTGCTTTTGCCCTCCAGAGAGTCCTTCACCTTGCTCTCCTATTAACGTATCAAACCCAGAGGGTAGGGTATTTATAAACTCAAGGGCGCCTGCTTGTTGCGCTGCTTGCTCTAGCTCTTGCTGTGATGCGTCTGGTTTGGCTAATTTTATATTAGCGCCAATGCTATCGAAAAATAGTGTTGGGTTTTGTGGTATCCACGCAACTTGATTCTGTAGTTGGGTAATATCGTTTGCTGCTAATGGCAATCCGTTAATATAAATACAAGGTATTACTTGGGGGTGAAAACCCAGCAGGCAATCAAATAAAGTACTTTTCCCTGAGCCACTGTTACCCACAACTGCCACCAAGCCTTTTTTTGGTAGGCTTAAGGTGACATTGTGTATGCCTTCGTTACTGTCAGGGTAAATGTAGGTTAAATTTTTAATGTTTATTGAATCAATAGTATCAGACGTGGTGTATTCGGTTGTATTGTTAACTAGTTCAGTATCTTGATAGGGTAAGGGGGCATTTAAAATAGTCACCATGTCAGCAGCGGCGCTAATACCTTGCAAGCGAGCATGATAATGGCTTCCTAATTGACGAAGCGGTAAATAAAACTCGGGAGCTAAAAGCAGCACAACAAAGCCAGTAGAAAAATCAAGTGTGCCAAAAAAAAGCCTAAAACCAATAATTACAGCCACTAAAGCCACACTGATTGTGGCTAAAAATTCTAAGGCAAAAGACGATAAAAACGCAATTTTTAACACGCCTAGTGTAGTATGCCTAAAGTCATCAGAAATTTTAGCTATTTGTTTTAATTCGGTTTGCGTGGCATTAAATAGTTTTAACTGGGTTAACCCCTGTACTCTGTCAAAAAAGTAATTACCTAGAACAGCAAGTTGTTGCCAACGCTTTTGATTTAACGCTTCTGCTTTTGATCCAACTAAAATCATAAAAAAAGGAATAAGCGGAGCCGTTAATAAAAATATTAATCCCGCTTTGTAATCGGTCGGAAAAATAACAACCAAGATTGCTAGTGGAATAAGAGCACTGTAAGCAACACCAGGCAGGTACTTTGCGTAATAGTCGTGAAGTTCTTCTACACCATTATGCAACGTATTTAAAGTTGCACCTTGACCGTGTTGCTCAATATAACTAGGGCCCAGCAAGCTTAATTTAGTTAACAGTGTTTGGCGCATAGCCGATTTTATTTTAAGGGCAGCCAGAGCACTTAGCCTTTCACTTAGTGCTAAAAAAATAGCGCGAAGCAAAACAATACCTGCTAATGGCCACAGCAAGTGAGTGACTTCACTTAAGCTACTACCTTCAAACATTACGTTATGAATAGCCTGAGCGAGTAAATATGCTCCGGCAATCATTAAAATAGCGTTAAAAGTACCCAGTGCAATACTGAGCTTTAACCATAATGAGGCGGGTTTACTTTGTGTTTTTAAAAAAGCGCGCAGTGTTTGTTGCTGCGCGCGATTTGGTCGGGGGTTAGTCGTCATTGTTGGTCGAGTTAGCCTCGTTTAATAAATCATGCATCGGTTGTTCATCATCAGCAATGCTGTTTTTATTTTGATGAAATTCGTACCACATTACATTTATTACCCCTAAGGTACAGGCTAAAAGTACACCTAAAATCCAAGCAAAATACCACATAGTTCAGTCTCCTTAGTAGCTGCCGTGAGTGTTAGTTTCAATTTCTTCTACGGTTACTCTGCGCCACATTTTTACATAACACCACGTGGTGTAGGCTAAAATTAATGGTACAAAAATGGCCACGGCTACAAGCATAATGTTAAGCGTTTTATGGCTCGAAACGGCATCCCAAATTGTTAAGCTAATATTTGGGTTGTTAATTGATGGCATAATAAATGGAAATAATGAAACGCCCGCCGTCATAATGACACCTACTAACATAAGTGCAGTCGAAATAAGCCCTAACGCTGGTTTATTGAGCTTTGAAAATACTAATGCACTCAATGCCATAGCAAACGCTAGAACAGGAAAGGTTACTGTCCATGCACGCTCAGTGTAATTATTTAGCCAAGCGCCTTTTGCTGTGGTAACTACTTTAGCGAGCGGATCAGCATGGCCTTGAGTATCGCCCATAGACACAATTTGGTAGCCGCTTAAATTAGCCACCCAAAATCCGGCCGCGGCAAATAAAACAATAAATGCAATCAATGCATAACGTCCGTATTGGCCAGATCGTTCTGCAACCGCATCTGCTGTGCGAAGTTGTAACCACATACCTGCATGTGCAATAAGCATAGCTATACTAATTAAACCAGCGAGGAGTGCAAATGGGTTTAACAAGCCAAAAAACGAACCTTGGTAACTTACACGTAATAAATTATCAATATTGAATGGTACACCTAGAAACAAGTTACCAAATGCTACACCAAATACTAAAGCCGGAATTGCGCTACCTGCAAATAATCCCCAATCCCAGTTATTACGCCAGCGCTTAGAATCAATTTTTGAGCGGTAATCAAAACCAAGAGGTCTAAAAAAGAGTGCAAATAGCACCAGCATCATGGCAAAGTAAAACCCCGAAAAAGCGGCCGCATACACCATTGGCCAAGCCGCAAATAATGCTCCGCCTGCGGTGATAAACCAAACTTGGTTACCATCCCAGTGTGCGCCAATTGTATTAATTACAGTGCGTCGTTCTAAATCTGTTTTACCAACTAGGCGAAGGAGCATAGCAACCCCCATGTCCATACCATCGGTAATTGCAAAGCCGATTAAAAGGATACCAATGATCAACCACCACAACATTTTTAATGTTTCATAATCAAAAATCATGATTATTCTCCTTTTGCTTGTGTGTTGTTTGGCAGCTCAAAATGGTATTTACCAGTATGTAATGAGCTAGGGCCTTTTTTAATAAAGTGAATCATTAACCAGCCTTCAACAATAGCAAGGCCAGTGTAAAAAATGATGAAGCCCGTTAAGCTAATTAAAATGTCATTGACCGTTAATGACGATGTTGCTAAAAAAGTCGGTAGTATTTCAGAAATAGCCCAAGGTTGGCGTCCATATTCTGCAACGATCCAGCCAAATTCAATCGCAATCCATGGCAATGGAATACTTAATACTGTAGCCCAAAGTAACCAGCGTTTTTGCTCAATAATACGGTGTGCATTGTAGTAAAATGCTAATACAAACACAGCAAGCATAGCGACACCACAGGCAACCATAATCCTAAACGACCAAAACATAGGGCCTACTTTTGGGAACGAATCTTTCACTGCTTTTTGAATTTGCTCTTCTGTGGCATCAACAACATCAGATGTATATCGTTTAAGCAACAAACCGTAGCCTAAGTCATCTTTTACTGCGTCAAATTTAGCAATGTTTTCAGGCGTATCTTCGCCGTTTCTTAGTTTAGTGAGATAGCCATAGGCAATCATGCCGTTACGAATACGTATTTCATGTTTTTTCTCTAAATCAGAAATACCCGTAACTTTTTCGTCAAGTGAGCGTGTAGCAATAATACCCAGTGCATAGGGTATTTTTACAGCGGCATGGGTTACTTGCTCTTCAGAGTCAGGAAAACCAAATGCAGTAAACGCAGCGGGCGCTTCTTCTGTGTGCCACTCGGCTTCAATAGTTGCCAATTTTACTTTTTGAATTTCGCCTACTTCATAGCCTGATTCATCACCAAGTAAAATAACACATAAAATTGAGGCTAAACCAAACCCTGAAGCCACTGAAAATGAACGTTTAGCAAATGCTAAATCGCGACCTTTTAGTATGTACCAACTACTTATACCTAAAACAAACATAGACGCGGCGACATAGCCTGCAGATACCGTGTGAATAAACTTAACCTGTGCAACAGGGTTAAATACCAGCTCTGCAAAGCTGGTCATTTCCATTCGCATAGTTTGGTAGTTAAATTCAGCACCTACTGGGTTTTGCATCCAACCATTAGCAATTAATATCCATAATGCTGATAAGTTTGTACCCAGTGCCATTAAAAAGGTAGCGCCTAAATGTTGACGTTTAGAAAGTCTATCCCATCCTAAGAAGAACATACCCACAAAAGTTGATTCTAAAAAGAATGCCATTAACCCTTCAATAGCCAGTGGGGCACCAAATACATCACCCACATAATGTGAGTAATAAGACCAGTTAGTGCCAAATTCAAACTCCATAGTGAGGCCTGTGGCAACACCAATGGCAAAGTTAATACCAAATAACTTACCCCAAAACTTAGTCATATCACGATAAATTTCGCGACCAGTCATAACATAAACTGATTCCATAATAACTAAGATCCAAGTCATACCTATTGTTAACGGTACAAATATGAAGTGAAAGAGTGCGGTAACAGCAAACTGTAGTCGCGATAGATCCACAAAGGTTTCATCTATCATTTTATGCTCCTTGAATGTGACGGATTAACTGGGCAATGAGTTATTGGCAGAGTTAATGATTGAATGAACTTTCAGTAATTACTGAAAGTTTGCAATATTATTCACAATTGCACAATACTTGTCAATATATATTAGTAAAACTTAATATATAATTTATATGCTACATCAGTATTAAAAATAAACAACAATAGAGATTATATTTACAGTTAAAAAACGAGTTATTTAAAGCGTTTAAACACATACCAAAACGCGGTAAACTAAACTCATGACGCCCGATTAAAATATGAACTAAAAAGCAAATGACGAAAGAAAAAAAACAACTACGAATAGGTATAGTGGCAGGCGAACTGTCGGGCGATATTTTAGGCGAAGGCCTAATAAAAGCATTAAAAGTACATTTTCCAGATGCCACCTTTGAGGGGATTGCAGGACCAAAAATGCAAGCTCAAGGTTGTAAAACTCTATACGATATGGATGAGCTGTCTGTAATGGGCTTGGTTGAAGTACTCGGGCGTTTACCGCGTTTACTGAAAATTCGTAAACAATTGGTTCAACATTTTATAGATAACCCACCCGATGTATTTATTGGAATAGACGCCCCTGATTTTAATCTTCGCGTTGAAAAACCATTAAAAGATGCAGGCATTAAAACAGTTCAATACGTAAGCCCTTCAGTTTGGGCATGGCGAGAAAAACGTATTCATACTATTAGCGCAGCTACTAACTTAGTGCTTGCACTATTGCCGTTTGAAAAAGAATTTTACGACAAGCACCAAGTACCGTGTACGTTTGTAGGGCACACATTAGCAGACGATATAGCGCTTGAGCACGACGATAGCCAAGCACGTGCAAAACTAGGCTTAAGTCTTGATGACAAAGTACTGGCATTATTGCCAGGTAGCCGAGGCTCTGAAGTAGGCTTGCTGAGTGAAACCTATATAAAAACAGCGCAGCAACTTCAAGCTCAAAACCCAGACCTTAAAATTGTGGTTCCACTGGTAAACGAAAAGCGCAAAGCGCAGTTTACTGATATTTTAAATGCCACAGCGCCTAGCCTTAATATTAGCTTGCTAGATGGGCAATCTAAATTAGCAATGCAAGCGGCAGATGCCATTTTACTTGCGTCTGGCACAGCCACACTCGAAGGCATGCTGTATAAAAAGCCAATGGTTGTTGGGTATAAAATAAAACCATTAAGCTACTGGATTTTTAAAACCTTGTTTACCTTTAACATCAAATATTTTTCGTTGCCAAATTTATTGGCAGATGAAGAGTTAGTGCCTGAATTTTTACAAAGCGACTGTAATGTTAAAAACTTAACTCAAGCACTTACCCCAATGCTAGAAACAGACAATAGACAATTAAAAGCGCGTTTTTTAGCAATTCATGAAAACATTAGATTAAATGCCAGCGAGCAAGCAGCCAATGCTGTGGCGGAGTTAATACATGCAAATTGAACGACCCAATGTAACCTTAATTGCCGGTGTTGATGAAGTAGGGCGAGGCCCGCTGGTTGGCGACGTTGTTACCGCTGCGGTAATACTTGACCCAACTAAACCAATAGCTGGTCTAGCCGACTCTAAAAAATTAACAGACAAAAAGCGCCAAGCATTAGCCACCGAGATAAAAGAAAACGCATTATGCTATGCCTATGGCCGTTGTAGTCCATCAGAAATTGATGACTTAAACATTTTACAAGCGACCATGCTTGCTATGAGCCGCGCAGTGGAAGGACTAAGCACACAGCCTGAGTTTGTATTTATAGATGGGAACCGTTTACCAAAACTCACAATGCCTGCTCAAGCGGTTGTTAAAGGCGATAGCCTGGTTGCCGAAATATCAGCAGCCTCTATTTTAGCCAAAGTAGCGCGTGATGATGAAATGCTTGAACTTGATAAACGCCACCCGCAATACGGGTTTGCAGGGCATAAAGGTTACCCAACTAAAGCGCACTTTGCAGCACTTGAGCAGTACGGTGCAATAGATGAACATCGTAAAAGTTTTAAACCCGTGCAGCGTGTACTTATGCAAGCGAAAGGCGAGGAAAAATAATGGCAGCACCTGATTTTGTACATTTAAGGGTCCACTCAGACTTTTCGATGGTTGATGGCTTAGCTAAAACCAAGCCAATAGTCGCAAAGGCGCAAGAGCTAGAAATGCCCGCGATTGCTATTACCGATCAAATGAACTTTTGTGGATTAGTTCGCTTTTATGGCGCTACCCATAATGCCGGTATAAAGCCGATTGTGGGTGCTGATTTTTGGCTGCGCAGCCCTGAATTTCCGGATGAGCCATGTCGCATTACAATTTTAGCTAAAGACAATGTGGGTTATAAAAATATAACGCTATTAATTTCTGAGGCGTATCAGCGTGGTCATGTATTTCATCGTCCAGTAATTGACAGAGAATGGTTAGCTAATCATAAAGAAGGCTTAATTATTCTTTCGGGCGCAAAAGACGGTGATTTAGGTAAGGCATTATTAAAAAATAATCCGGGCGTTATAGAAAGCGTAATTAGCTTTTACAAGCAGCACTTTAGCGATCATTACTATTTAGAGCTTGTACGAACTAACCGCCCGCTTGAAGAAGATTACCTGCACATGGCGGTAGAGCTTGCAGCTAAAGAGCAGCTGCCCGTTGTTGCAACCAACGAAGTGGTATTTCTAAAACCTGAAAATTTTGAAGCGCACGAAATTCGTGTAGCTATATTTGATGGCTACACACTTGATGACAAACGCCGTCCAAAACGTTTCTCAGAAGAACAATACCTAAAAACGCCTGAGCAAATGGCTGAGTTATTTAGTGATATACCTGAAGCACTACAAAATACGGTAGAAATAGCTAAACGCTGCAATGTGACTGTAAAGTTAGGCGAATACTTTTTACCAGATTATCCAACGGGCTCTCTTAATATTGATGAGTTTTTGGTTAAAGTGTCAGAAGATGGCCTTGAAGAACGACTACAGTTTTTGTTCCCTGACGAAGAAGATAGAAAAGTAAAACGTATTGAATACGATGAACGTTTAGCCGTAGAGCTTGGCGTAATCAACCAAATGGGTTTTCCGGGTTACTTCTTAATCGTAATGGAGTTTATTCAGTGGAGTAAAGATAACAATATACCGGTAGGTCCAGGGCGAGGATCGGGTGCGGGTTCATTAGTGGCGTACGCACTTAAAATTACTGACCTCGATCCGCTGGAATTTGACTTGCTTTTTGAGCGATTCCTAAACCCTGAACGTGTATCAATGCCCGATTTCGACGTCGATTTTTGTATGGACAGACGCGACGAAGTAATTGATCACGTATCGGCATTGTATGGGCGTGATGCGGTATCACAAATTATTACCTTTGGTACTATGGCCGCAAAAGCGGTAATACGCGATGTAGGTCGTGTACTTGGTCATCCTTATGGTTTTGTTGATCGTATTTCGAAACTGATCCCAGGCGATCCGGGAATGACCCTTGCCAAAGCCTTTGAAGTAGAGCCGCGTTTGCAAGAAGCATACGATGGTGACTCAGAGGTAAAAGATTTAATCGATATGTGTCGCATCCTCGAAGGGTGTACGCGTAATGCCGGTAAACATGCCGGTGGTGTTGTAATATCGCCGACCACCATTACCGACTTTGCTGCACTTTATTGTGACGATGAAGGTAAATTTCCGGTAACACAGTTTGATAAAAACGACGTAGAAACCGCGGGCCTTGTTAAGTTCGATTTCTTGGGTTTACGTACCTTGACCATTTTGCAGTGGGCAGTGGATATGACCAACGTGCGTATGCAGCGCGAAGGCAAAGACCCTGTTGATATAAACACTATTCCACTGGATGATAAAAAAAGCATAGAGCTATTACTGCGCGCCGAAACAACCGCGGTGTTTCAGCTAGAATCGCGCGGCATGAAAGATTTAGTACGCCGCCTTAAGCCCGATTGCTTTGAAGATATGATTGCATTAGTAGCCTTGTTCCGCCCAGGTCCATTGCAATCAGGCATGGTAGATAACTTTATCGACCGAAAACTGGGTAGAGAGGAAATTTCATACCCAGATGCGCAGTACCAACACGAAAGCTTAAAACCAATACTCGATCCCACTTATGGCATTATTTTGTATCAAGAACAAGTAATGCAAATAGCGCAGGTACTCGCAGGCTATACGCTGGGTGGTGCAGATATGTTACGCCGTGCAATGGGTAAGAAAAAACCTGAAGAAATGGCAAAGCAGCGTTCAACGTTTGAAGATGGCGCGCGTAATAATGGTATTGATGGCGAACTGGCGATAAAAATCTTCGACTTGGTAGAAAAATTCGCAGGTTATGGTTTTAATAAATCTCACTCAGCAGCGTATGCACTGGTTTCGTACCAAACCTTATGGATGAAAACGCACCACCCAGCTGAGTTTATGGCTGCGGTAATGTCGGCCGATATGGATAACACCGACAAAATAGTGATTTTGGTAGATGAATGTGAAAACATGAAACTTACCTTATTACCGCCCGATGTAAACGCCGGTGAATTTAAGTTTACGGTAAACCTGCAAGGCGAAATTGTTTATGGTATTGGCGCAATTAAAGGTGTAGGTGAAGCGCCAGTAGACGCTATTTTAGAAGCGCGCGCAAAGGGCGGCCCGTTTAAGGATTTATTTGATTTTTGTGCTCGCGTTGACTTAAAACGCCTAAATAAACGTGTCACCGAAAAATTAATTTATGCTGGTGCACTTGATAAGCTTGGGCCAGAGAAAACCCAAGCTGGGCGTGCAACATTACTGGCAAGTTTAAAAGACGCTATGCGCGCGGCCGATCAGCACAACAAGGCAGAGCAACTTGGACAAAGCGATTTATTTGGTTTATTGGCTACTGAGCCAGACGAAGTAGAGCAAGCCTTTATTAAGGCCACGGGCCTGACCGACAATGAATGGCTTGAAGGTGAAAAAGATACCCTAGGCCTTTATTTAACTGGGCATCCGATAAATCAGTATCGCAAGGAACTTAGGTATTACACCAGCGGAAAGCTGGTGGATTTACAACCAACTAATCGTGATGTACTCTCTACTGCCGCTGGTCTAGTTATTTCAGCGCGGACCTTAATTAATAAAAAAGGCAACCGTTGGGGCTTAATAACTTTAGATGACAAGAGCGCCCGTATTGATGTACGCTTGTTCCCAGAACAGTTTGAAATGTACCAAGAAATGCTTCAAGTTAACAATATCTTGGTAATATCTGGACAGGTCAGCTTTGATAACTTCTCCGGTGGCATTACAATGACCGCCAGAGAAATAAACACCATTGCTCAAGCGCGTGAAAAACGTATTAAAGCGATTAAAATGACGCTGAACATGGTGCAAATCGAGGCAGGTTTCTTCGATAAATTACAAAAAGTACTCGAACCTTATAAAATGGGAACGTGTCCGATCAAGGTTTATTACCAACGCCCAGATGCGTTGGCGCAATTAACCCTAGGGATCGAATGGTGTGTCACGCCGAGCGACGACTTGATTCACAAGTTATCACTCATGGCGGCACAAGATGTAGAACTAGAATTTAACTGATTAGGTAGTTTAGAGCATGAGCCTCAATTATCTTGATTTTGAGCTTCCGATTGCAGAATTAGAAGCAAAAATTGAAGAATTACAAAGCATAAGCCGCGCTGGCGAATTAGACCTTGAGCTAGAAGAGGAAGTCAGCAAATTAAAAGAAAAAAGTGCTAAGCAAAAAGAGGAAATTTTCTCAAATTTAGGCGCTTGGCAAGTATCGCAGTTAGCGCGTCATCCGTTGCGTCCTTATACTCGAGATTATATCGAGCGCATTTTCACGGAATTTGACGAGTTTGCAGGCGATCGTACTTTTGCTAACGACCCGGCTATTTTAGGCGGTGTTGCACGTTTAGATGGCGAACCCGTTATGGTTATTGGCCAACAAAAAGGCCGCGACACAGCTGAAAAAATTAAACGCAACTTTGGTATGCCAAAACCAGAAGGCTACCGTAAAGCACTTCGCTTAATGGAAATGGCCGAGCGTTTTAAAATGCCAATTATGACCTTTATCGACACGCCAGGTGCATACCCTGGTGTTGGCGCTGAAGAGCGTGGTCAGTCTGAAGCAATTGCACGTAACCTTAAAGTAATGGCGGCGCTTAAAGTGCCAACTATTTGTACGGTTATTGGTGAGGGCGGCTCAGGTGGTGCATTAGCGATTGGTGTTGGTGACAGAGTTAATATGTTGCAATACAGCACGTACTCGGTAATTTCGCCAGAAGGCTGCGCATCTATTTTATGGAAAAGCGCCGATAAAGCACCACTTGCTGCAGAGGCTATGGGCGTAACCGCTGAGCGCGTTAAAGAGTTAGATTTAATCAACAACTTAGTTGATGAGCCTTTAGGTGGTGCACATCGTAATTACGATGCGATGGCGCGTAACTTAAAAACCCGTTTAAAACGTGATTTAGCAGACTTACAAGCGCTTTCGCTTGAAGACATGCTTGATCAACGTTACAAACGTTTAATGTCGTTTGGTTACTGCTAATAAAAGTAGCTATTACATTAAATGTTAAAAAAAGCCGCTTATGCGGCTTTTTTGTTTTAAAATACAATCAACACAAATTTTATAGCGTATTGCATGCAATCATCAGCCATTTATCAACACGTTAAACACGCTCTAGAGCACTTTTTTAAGCAACAACAGTTTAATTTTACTGTTGCGCTTTCGGGTGGGGTCGACTCAGTTGTATTGTTACATGTAATGCACGTGCTAAAGCAAGAAATGCCAAAGCTAAAGGTAAGTGCAATATACGTTAATCATGGCTTAAGCGAATACGCTAATGACTGGCAGGCTTTTTGCCAAAACCTATGCGTTGAGCTAGATATACCGTTTAATACCGCGCAGGTAACAATAAGCCGGCAAACACGAACAAGCCTTGAAGCGCAGGCTCGTGAGGCACGTTATAAAGCACTTGATGAACTAAGCGCACCGCAAAGTGTTATTTTATTAGGCCAGCATTTAAACGATCAAATAGAAACGTTTTTACTGCGTTTAAAGCGTGGCTCGGGCTTAAAAGGGTTAGGAGCAATGCAAGCAATGCGTGAACTACAAAGCGGGCGAATATGCTATAGGCCGCTTCTAAACATTACGCGCAGTGATATAGAGTACTTTGCCACAGCGTTTAATATTGCGCACATTACTGATGACTCAAATACCGATGAGCGTTTTGATCGTAACTTTTTGCGTGCACGTGTAGTGCCTGAACTGGCTATGCGGTTTAAAGGTTTTGAACAGTGTGCTGGGCGCAGCATTGAGTTATTGCAGCAACAACAAGCGCTACTTGATGAGTACACTCAAATTGATTTAAGCCAAAGTTTAAATGACCAGCAAGCATTGTGTATTAGCCAAATAATTCACTATAGCGACGTGCGCATAACAAATGTGGTTCGTGCGTGGCTTAGCTTATTTACCCAAGTAATGCCACCTCAAAAGCAGTTATCACAAATTATTAATCAGGCAATAAACGCTCAGGCCGATGCTAAAATTCAAATTGACTTAGTTGATGGACAGGTTAGGCGCCACCAAGGGTATTTATACTTTGTAACTCAAAAAAACATTGTGAATGATGATAAGTTAATCACTCATGAACTCACTCTCAACGATGGCCGCGTATTAACAAAGCAAAGTGGTGCAGGAATAAGAGCACCGTATGCCAATGAGCAGGTTTCAGTAAGATTTAATTACAACAGCGCTCGTATAAAGCCTCTTAAAAAGCCCGGGAGTAACAGCGTAAAGCACTGGTTTAAGGACGCAAAAGTAGCGCCTTGGCTTCGAAGTCAAGTGCCGCTTATTTTTTATAATGACGAACTAGTACAAGTGGTTGGTTATTTTATAAGTGAAAAACATTATGATGAAAATGGTATTTATTGGGAGTGTAAATAAATGAGTAAACAGCCACATGTTGGATTATCGCTAGTCAATAAAGCGCCACTAGGCATACTATTAACAGCCCTGATAGCGATAGTTGCTAATGTATTGCTTGATTTGAACATTGTCACTTTAGCGTATGCTGTTTTAGGCGGTGCTATATCAGCGGTTATATTAATGGCGTATTGGTTAGGTAAAGGCGGTATATTTTTTATATTAGGGGTGAGTTTACCGCTCGTTTTAGTGTTATTTACGCCTCTTGATACCGCCACAGCCTTAATAAATTTAGTGAGTGGTTACTTTTTAGGTTTTTGTGTAGCACTGACAATTTATAAATTTTTACCTGCAAAGTCTATTAAGTAATAGGGCAACGGTTTACATGAAAAAGGCTTAGCGGGGGAAGCTAAGCCTTTTAAAAAAGCCTTATAATCAATATGCTTTAGCGCAGTTTCTGCCAGACGCTTTTGCTTTGTACAAGCCTTTATCTGCGCGAGAAAAGATTTCTATATCGCAGTCATTACTCATTGCTAAGGTATAGCCAATACTAACCGTAACTTCATGCTTTGACATTAAGCTAGATTGCTTTACAAATTGCATTATACGTTCAGATACAACCTGATTAGTTTTGAATTCAGGGTCTTCTATTAGTATTGCGAATTCATCGCCGCCGAACCTAAATACGGTATCTGTAGCGCGTATACTTGAATTTAATACCGTTGCAAATTCTTTAAGTGTATCGTCGCCAATTTTGTGGCCAAACTTGTCATTTACCTGCTTAAAATTATCTAGGTCAAGTAACATTAAGCTGAAAGGGCGCTGATAGCGGCGACAATTTTCGAGCTTTTGAGATAAAATGTCATTAAATTGACTACGGTTGTTCAAACCCGTTAATGAGTCTTTTGTCGCCAATTTAAGTACGCGGCTATACATCATTGCATTGCGTAGTGGGTACACTAGCGCAGAGTGAAGCGAGCGTAACTTACTTTCAATTGCTTTGCCTAAAGGGTATTTACTAAAGTATATAAGTTGCCCTAAGTGCTCTCTTCCAATCGTTAAGTCAAAAATATAGGGCGTGCTATTAGTATCGCTTTCAGACGTTTGTGCAGTGCCAAGCGTTGACTGAAACTGCAATCCCGTAAAGTTTAAAAGCTTTTTTGTAAATTTTGCGTATATGGCTAATACATCTTCAATAACTAAACTAGTCTGTAGCTCAGCGACTAACTCGTGTGTTGCCGTTGTTTCATTATTTGGTGTGTGTTCAGCCGAAAACGGCAAAAAGTCGCCGCGACCAGAGACACGTTGCGTCAAAATATGGACATTTTCCATTAAATTCTCCCCCGAGAGTGTTGCTTTGCAAATATTAAGCGATTTTTGTGCCATATTTTAAAATTAGCTTAAAAACAATTGCTTGCTATAGTTAAATTACATCCCCTAGTTTAATTGAAGCCGGAGGCCAAATTTGCAAAGTACTAATGCTCAATTTTTTGGCTTACTTGTCGTTGCCGTTATTTTTGTGTGGTTTTTTAAGCGCATCGGTTTGCCGCCAATTTTGGCGTACCTAGCAACAGGTGTTTTAGCTGGCAGTCATGGCGTTGGATGGCTTGAACATACGCACGAAATAGACTTTGTTGCAGAGCTTGGTATTGTATTTTTGCTTTTTAGCTTAGGGCTTGAGTTTTCAATATCTCGATTAATGGCCATGCGTAATATTGTATTTGGCTTAGGTTCACTGCAGGTGATTGTAACAAGCTTAGTGCTTATTATAATTTTGTACTGTTTAAACTTCAGTTTGCTTACCAGCTTTACTATTGGTTCTATTATGGCGCTGTCTTCAACGGCGGTAGTTGTTAAGTTGCTCAAAGAAAGTGGTGAACTTAATCAGCGTAGAGGGCAATTAGCAATCGGTGTATTGTTGTTTCAAGACATTGCCGTAGTCCCTTTACTTATTATTCTTCCTTTATTTGCCACAAGCGATTCACAAACAATTGGGTGGGCGTTAGCATTTTCTCTAACTAAAGGGGCTTTTGTTTGCGTATTACTGTGGGCTATTGGTAAATGGTTACTGCCTAAAGTATTCAGCGAAATAGCCTTAGTGCGCACTGATGAGTTATTTGTACTTACTACGCTACTAGTTGCTTTGTTTGCAGGTTTACTAACCTATATGTTTGGCTTATCAATGGCGCTAGGTGCATTTTTGGCCGGGATGATGCTTGGTGAAAGTCATTACAGGCACCAGCTTGAAGCCGATATACGGCCATTTCGCGATATCTTAATGGGGCTGTTTTTTGTTACCGTAGGCATGCAGCTCGATTTACTCTATGTGTTTAGCAATGGTCTTATTATTGTTGGCGCATTATTTGGATTATTGGTTTTAAAAATAGCCGTGGTTGCCATCAGTGCACAACTTATGGGTGAACGAAAGCAGGACTCTTTAGCGTGTGGCATTATGCTGTGGCAAATGGGTGAATTTGGTTTTGTATTAATTGCTTTGGGTAGGCAGCATCAATTATTAACCAGCGAACACATTTCATTTTTAATTGCCCTTGGTGTGTTATCGATGGCGTTAACCCCATTTTTAATTGAAAAAACACCCTATATTTTAAGGCGTTTAGGGTTATTAAATAGCCCAAGCATTGCATGGGAAGGTGAGCCACAAGTAAGTGCGCTTTACACAAACCATGTCGTCATTTGTGGTTTTTCGAGGGTAGGGCAAACTATAGCGCGCTTTTTAAAGCCAGAAGCTATTGAATATGTTGCTGTTGAAAGTAACCCCATACTTGTTCAAGAAGGTAAGGCCGCAGGTGAGCCTGTAATATTTGGCCACGTTAAACAAAAAGATATTTTAAAGTGTGCGGGCGTAGAGCGAGCGCGGTTGGTGATTATTACATTTACCGAGTTTGAACAAACACAAATAGTGATAGATGCAATAAAGCAAATAGCTCCAGAGGTAAAAATACTTATACGTACCCGTGACGATAGCCAGCTTGAAAAACTACGAGAGCTTGGTGTCACTGAAGTTGTACCAGAAACGCTTGAAGCAAGTTTAATGATAGTCTCGCATGTTTTGTCTATGTCGGGTGTACCCATGAGCCGAATTATTAGGCGAGTGAGTGATGAGCGAAGAAATCGTTATCAATTTTTGCAAAGTTTTTTTACAGGTGAGCATATAAACAACGATGAAAGTAATTCAGATAAATTAGAGTATTTGCATGTGGTTGCTCTGCCCGATAAAGCACATGCGGTTAATAAAAGTATAAATGAGCTTAATTTAGTAAAGCGCAAGGTATCTATTAAGGCATTGCGACGCCAAGACCGAGAAATAGATGCCCCTTCAGATCAAATTATCTTGCTTGCCAACGATATACTCGTTTTGCAAGGTAAACCAAGGCGTGTGGAACGCGTAGAACATTTTTTATTAGACGGCATTGAATAATAAATTAATCGAGCCCTAAAAAAGCTCTTATTTCAGGTAGCTTAGCCATGCCGTCTTGATACCCTATTTCCATTAAGTGCTGGGTATAGCGTTTTTCAAATAATAAGTAACTCGTTAAACTTGATTGAGAGTGCTTTTTAACACCAATAGTACGCAATAATACTTTTATCGCCCATGGCATATCGTTGTAATACTGTGCTGCAATAACATTAAAGTTTTGTGAGGGGTTAATAACAAAGCTATCTATTTGCTTTAGCTCTTGGTGTTTATCTCGCGCAGGTAAAAGCCCCAAAGTGCGGTTTATTCTACCCAAGCGTTCTAAGTCTGACTGCATGGTGTCGGTAAATACACTATCAAGCAAGTGTCCGGCTACAGCAGAAAGCCCAGGGTAATGCGCAGAATATCCCGGTGGATGCGGCTCTTTAGGTTCATCTACACCAATGATAAATATTTTTTCGGCACCCAAATGTATTGAAGGGCTAAGTGGCGATAGTTGATGTATAGAACCATCACCAAAGTAATGATTGTGGATATTCACGCTTGGGAACACCATTGGAATAGCACTAGATGCCATTAAATGCTCAACATTAATGCGTGTTGGGCGGCCTTCTCGTTTAGCTCTTTGCCAAGCTGTTTGTGTATTTGACTGAAAAAAAGCGACTGAATCACCTGTGGTATAGCTTGAGGCTGTAATCGAAAGCGCCTCTAAATAGTTTCGGTGTAAATTACGCTCTATGCGATGCAGGTCTAAAATTTCGTTAAGTAAACCACGTAAAGGGCGGTTGTTAAGCAAGCTTGCTGGTGGGTGGTTAATATGCTCTGATTGAAAGCTAGTTAAAATATTACGCGCAATATGGCCAAATACACTTAAAAAATCACTTTTATACACCATTGAGGTCGAAAAGTTTTTCCAAACAGATTCTAATTTTCGCACTGCTAAGTGCGCACAAGAGGCATAACAAGCCAAGGCTGCAGAGTTTATTGCGCCTGCAGACGTACCATTTATTATTCTAAAAGGAAGAGGTGCCGTACGTGGCATACTGTGAGCTAGCGCTTTTAAAACACCTACTTGATACGCCGCTCGAGCACCACCACCAGTGAGTAATAAGGCTGTTTTAGGTTTTTTGGGATCTATTTGCTTAATTTTCATATTGGTGGTTAAACTGTTCAACGTCTTTACTTTATTTATCAACTGTAAGTCTTTAAGCTAGAAGAATCAAAGGTTAACTGTTCATAGAGTTATAACTGTATAATTTAATGCTGAATTCAGCATGTCTAACTTAAGATAACTATTGATTTAATAAAAAACTCGAACAGAATGAATTTAATCCACTTAGCCCACTCTAAGTGATATCGCATTTTTATTTTTTTATGGAGTTCGTATGTCAGACTCACCAGATGTTCAAAAACGCTCAACAAACAGTAACTTACTTCTTGCCATTATTACGCTAATTGTTGTTGCCTGTGTGGTTGCATTTGTATTACTTAAACCAAGTGACGAACCGGTTGCGCGCATAGAAGCAACAGAGCCCGTTAAAGAGCGGCCAATAATGGAACTTAAGCCATTAAATGAACCAGATATAATTGAGCCAGAAGAGCCAACAGCAGTTGAACAGCCGGCAGAGCTCGAAGTGCCAGCGCAGCGCATAGTTGAACCCGAACCAGAAGTAGCTACGCTACCTGCCTTAAACGATAGTGATACTATGGTTGTTGCCAAAATTGACGAGTACCTAAGTGACTCTGTGATGAGCCTATTAGTCACTGATGATGTTATTCGTCGAGGTGTTGTTTTTATTGACAACTTAGCTCAAGGCAAAGTAGCTAAAAAACATAATCCTGTTATTAAACCCCAAGAAAGCTTTAGTGTTACCGAAGGGGATATTTTAACAATTGATCCAAATAGTTATGAGCGTTACACACCGTATGTAAAAATTTTTACTAGCATGAGTGCAGCGCAAGTAGTCCGTATGTTTGAAGAGTACCAGCCACTTATTAACGATGCATACACTGAAATTGGTTATGGCGATGACGAGTTTAAGCAAACATTGAACGACGCTATCGATTTACTACTTGATACTCCGGAGCCTGAAGGCGCCTTACCACTTTTACGTGACTCAGTAACTTATCAGTATGCGTTTTCAGAGTGGGAGCAACTTCCTGCTGCTCAAAAACAGCTTTTACGCATGGGTCCAGACAACATGAAAAAAGTAAAAGCAGCACTTCGTAATATAAAAGCGCAATTAGAGAGCAAATAACAGTCACAAATTAAATTTCAAAGCCGCGATTGTATATGAAGTATGCAATCGCACCTTCTTTTTTGATTATCCCTTGAATAACACAGTAAAAGTAGAGATAATCTCCTCCGCGCCAACCAAGGCCCTCAATGGTAGTCTTATTGGTCCTCTCGCAACACTAGCAGGCGAACCTGGTCAGGCCCGGAAGGGAGCAGCCACAGTTTGTGACGTGTGTGCCGAGATGTGGCTGGTAAGACTGCCACCCAAATTCCTCATTTGGGTGACTACAGCTAATCAATTCAAAAAACTTTAACCAAATACACACAAGTTTATTTTCTGATATTCCCTATATTTCTGCCATATAGACAACACTTAGATATTGCGCAATAATGAAATAATACGTTAACGTTAACGCTACACATGTTAAATCAGATGCCCAAGGGTTGTTGTAATGTCTCAAAGAAGTAAGTGGGCACTAGCTATTTTATTAGGGTTAATAGGCGGGTTGGTTAACCTTTTACCCCTGTATTTTTTCGATAGTTCTGAATTTTTATTTGGACAATTTTTTGTTTTATGCAGCTTAGTATTCACTGGACTGCGTTATTCCTGCCTTACGCTCGCAATTGTCTCAAGCTTTTTACTCTATAGGTGGGGGCACTGTTGGCCCAGCATAGTTTATTTGTTGGAGCTTTTATGGCTTTATGTTTTTTGTTTAAGGCGCTCTAAACCTATTTTACCCTTAGGTGCCGTATTTTGGTTTTTAGTTGGACTGCCTATCATTTGGGGCATAGGCCAGTTTGTAATGGATTTAGCATCGCTAACGCTTATTGTTGCAGTGTTTAAATACCTGGTAAATGCATTAATAAGCTTAGCACTCGTTGATTTGATGAGCATATTTGTTCCCTTTGCTAGTCGTGCTTATCAAGGACGCCCACTCGCCCGTATTCTTAGCTATGTTGTCAGCGTCATTATTGTTTTGGTTGTCCTTATTACAAGTGTTTTTTTAGTGAACGATCATCACTCACGCATAGAGTATGAGGTAAATGCTCAGCTTGAAGAAAAAGCGAAATCAATTAGCACACAGTTGAATGACTATTTACAGTTTCATAAAAACGCGGTGGTAATGAGCAGTAATGCCATAGGTGGTGGAATTACTATACAACAACAGTTAACGCAGTTAATGAATTTATACCCAGGTTTTACTACAAGCTTATATGCAATGCCAAATGGCTATGTAGCTAAAAGTATTCCCAGCACATTATTAGAAGGACTTAGTGAAGAAAAACGCTTTGTAAACGACCGCCCTTATTTCTCTCAAGCTAAACAGTATCCTCAAGGTTATAGCAGTGGTGTGTTTCAGGGGCGTGGCCTTGGTAATGAACCTATAGTTGCACTTTCTGCGCCTATTTACAGAAATGATGAGTTTTATGGTGTAGTGGAAGGGTCGTTAAAGCTTGAACGTTTAGAGCAATATATACCGAATTTGTTTAACCAAACTGGTGAGCTAATTATACTCGATGCTGAGCAAAGGATTGTTTTTAGCTCATTAGCACAATTTGACATATTGGCTGACTTTAAAACTTTAGATTTTACGATAAGTAACTTGGGCGATAATCAACTGTTCCGTTCTGTTAATAATGAAGTATTTCATACCAATCAGTATGTTGATACTGTTAGTAAATGGCAGGTCATCACGTTTTACAATCGTAAGCACTTAACAAAGGTAGTAGCAAGTGCCTGGTTACCAACAATATTATTTAGTGCAGTGTTGATATTTTTAGTGGTGTTGTTTATACATCATTTGTCTAACTTATTAGTTCAGCCAATTATTGGTTTAACTAATTTAATGCATGATTTTGATAAATCAGAAAAACAACATTTTAATACAGAGTCTAGTTGGTACGAAGTACTGCAGCTACAAGAGCAGTTTAAGATGCTGGGAAGTGCGTTAAGGGACTCAATAGAGAGCTTACAAGCGTCTAATATTAAAAATCAGGATCTAAATAAACAGCTAAGCCAATTTAACCAGCAATTGGAAGTTAAAGTGGCAGAGCAAACAGATGAGCTAACAAAAGCAGTTAAATCTGCTAATGAAGCTAATAAAGCTAAGTCACAGTTTTTGGCCAATATGAGTCATGAACTGCGCACGCCTATGAACGGGATCTTAGGTATGGGTGAGGTATTACTTCGTGATTCCACCCTTACCGATGAGCAGCGTGACCTTCTTGAAACACAACAAAAAAGCTCAAAAAATTTACTACAAATATTAAATGATATTTTAGATTTTTCTAAAATTGAAGCTAACGCTATGCAAATAAGCCCCCGTGCTACTTTGCTTGCTCCGTTTATAGAAAATATACACTCGTTATTCTCACCCATTATTCATTCTAACAATGTTGAGTTTATTATTCAGCG
>NZ_NTLW01000164.1:0-16216 GCF_002632075.1 Pseudoalteromonas sp. ESRF-bin5
CTCTTGCTCAAGTTCTTTCATTGTTTTACGTAATATATGTGTTTGTCCATCTTGGCAATGTAAACACATATAATCACCTGCTGCATCAACCCATTGAATGGTTGCTGCTGGAACACGAATAATTTCGCCCTGCTCTTTTACTGCCAACGACTCTGGGTAACGTTTATCAGCTAAAGTATCACCGGTTGCCAGCTTTTTGAGAATTTCTTCACAGTTATTTCCGGTAATGCCAGCTACAAAACTCGCGAGTTTTTTCTTATGGGCGTTGTCTTGTTGCGTTTTTAAATAGGTATGCACTTTTTCTACCGCCTGTTTTAGTCTGTTATCATCAACGGGTTTTAAAATGTAATCCAATGCATGAATTTCAAATGCTTTTACTGCAAATTGATCAAATGCGGTAACAAACACGATTGCAGGTAGTACTTTAGTGCTTTCACTTAACGCGCGAGCAACTTCAAAACCATTCATGCCTGGCATTTGAATATCTAAAAATACTAAATCTATTTTTTCGTTTTTACACGTCTGTATTGCATCCGCACCCGAACTGCATAATTTAATAACTTCAATATCATCAAATTCTGAAAGTCTTACATCTAAACCTTTGCGCGCTAATGGTTCATCATCAACAATAAGCGTTCTGATTTTCATCATTTCTTCACAGCCTTCTCAAACGGCACTCGCAGATTAACTTTTAATCCACTTGGCGTATTATGTGATAATACAAACGAATAATTATTTTCGTAGAGCGTTTTTAATCTATCTTTGGTATTTGCAATGCCAACACCTTGTGCGTTAACAAGCTTGCCATTTTCTAATTCTGTGCCAGGCCCGTTATCTCCCACTTCAAGGAGTAATTCGTTAGCAAACACTTGGGCTTTGATATCAATTACACCACCTTCAGATAAGTGGGCAATCGCATATTTAATTGCGTTCTCAATAATAGGTTGCAATATAAGACTAGGCACAAGCGCTTGTTTTGCTTGTTCACTTACGTCTATGTTTACCTTTAAACGTTCATCAAAACGTACTCTCTCAATATCAAGGTATAGCTTTAATGCATGTAACTCTTGCTCAAGTGGTACTTTTTTTATGGGATCGGTATTTAATGTGTATCTTAAAAAGTCACTCAATTTAGAGACCATTAAGTTAGCATCTTTATTTTCTTTTACCAAAACTAATGTTGAAATGGCATTTAGCGTATTAAATAAAAAATGCGGGTTAAGCTGATACCTAAGCATTTTTAATTGGGCTTCGTGGGCCATTGTAGTGGCTTTTAATGCTTTTTGTCGTTCACTTTGCAATAGCTGATAATATTTGACGCCAAAGTACAAACCACTCCAACACAAAATAATGTAAACAGAATCTAATCCTTGTTGCAGGTAATAAAACCACTCTTCTGGCCTGTAACCATGGCGATATATTTCCCATAGATTAAATTTTTGTACAACAGCCCATAATGTACCCGTTACATAAGATGCCCCAAACACCACTAACATCAGCACTATAGGTGAAGCATTCCAAACTGTACGGTAAATATAGCGAAGAGGTACTGTCATAAGACAGCCAGCATAAGCATTTAATAATATAACGAATACGTAAATATCACGCATTTCAAATACTTTAGAACCAATGTAATTGACAAGCGCATACCCTATCCAGCCTGCAATCTGCAAAAGCCAAAAAAAGCGCTGACGGTTATCAATTAAAGATTGCCAATTCAAAATTTACACTGTCTCCAAAATAGTAACTACTTTAAAATCTATTCTTAGCTTGTATTTATTAATAACTAATTAATTTTATAAATAAACTAATTCATATCATCGCCTATTATATAGATTTACGAGGCTGTTTAGCACTACCGCCTATCTTAGTTTTTAATACAATCAACGCAAACTTAACTTACGCGCAATAAAAAAGCGAAAGGTATTACCCTTTCGCTTTCATTAACACGTTGATAATTATTGTTTAAGCAAGTTTATCTGACGCAACTTTATAAGTAGGATCTTCTATTACATTTACTTCAACTAAATCACGCGCTTTGTGCAGTAACTGAGTACAGTCTTTACTTAAATGACGCAAATGAAGCTGTTTACCTGCTTTAGTATATTTATCAGCTAATGCATCAATAGCCTCTATTGCACTGTGATCTGATACACGGCTATGTTTAAACTCTACAATAACGTTCTCTGGGTCATTTTTAACATCAAATAATTCAGAAAAGTTTTTAACTGAACCAAAAAATAATGGCCCATGTAACTCATATACTTTTGAGCCTTCTTCATCAATGTAGTTTGTTGTGTAAATATGTTTAGCATGTTGCCATGCAAAAACAAGTGCAGACACAATTACACCTACACACACTGCAATCGCTAAATCGGTAATCACCGTTACACCTGAAACCAGCACGATCACAAAGGCATCTGACAATGGGACGCGCTTCATCATTTTAAAACTTGCCCATTCAAATGTACCAAGCACAACCATAAACATAACCCCAACAAGTGCGGCAAGTGGGATCATTTCAATTAAACTTGAAGCAAAAATGATAAATGCAAGCAACATTAGTGCTGCACTGATACCTGATAAACGTGAACGACCGCCAGAATTAATATTAATCATTGATTGGCCAATCATTGCACAACCACCCATTGCACCAAAAAAACCACACGTTATATTTGCAGCGCCTTGGCCAATACACTCTTTGTTACTGTGACCACGGGTTTCAGTAATTTCATCAATTAAGCTAAGCGTTAATAATGACTCTATCAGGCCGATAGCAGCAAGTATCAGTGCATAAGGGAAGATAATTTGCAGCGTATCTAAATTAAATGGCACCATAGGAATATGAAACTCTGGCAACCCACCTGCGATTGTTGCCGCTTCGTCACCTGTCATCCCTTTTAAAAAATCTAATACGGTATGTGCTTCAAGGTCTAAACCAATCACTAAGCCAGTTACCGTTACAATCGCAACCAAAGACGAAGGAATAGCCGTTGTTAACTTAGGAAGGAAATGAATAATTCCCATAGTTAGCGCAACCAGCCCTAGCATAATAAACAATGGTTCACCCGTCATCCATTGCTGACCGCCCATACCGTCAGGTACTTTAAACTGACCTAACTGGGCTAAAAATATAACAATAGCTAAGCCGTTTACAAACCCTAGCATTACAGGATGTGGTACCATTCGAATAAACTTACCGAGCTTGAATATTCCCGCGAGTATTTGCAAAATACCCATCAACAGCACGGTTGCAAAGAGATACTCAACACCATGATCAAGTACTAAACTTACCATAACAACCGCTAAAGCACCGGTAGCACCTGAAATCATACCAGGGCGGCCGCCAAATATAGCCGTAATTAAACCTACGATAAACGCGGCATATAGACCAACTAAAGGTTCTACATTTGCTACAAAGGCAAACGCAACAGCTTCTGGCACTAAGGCTAACGCCACAGTTAAACCAGATAGAATATCGTTTTTAGCAGAGCTTGGCGCCCTACTGAGTAAGTTAAACATTGAGATCCTCAGGTGTATTTTGGGTATAAAAAAAGCGCTAAATTTTAGCAAATTAGCGCTCATTTAACAATTACATTGTCTTTTAAACTAAATAGCTCTAAAAAGTTATTCGTTTACAAAGGAAGAGAAGTGCTTCGTTTTACACATGTCATTGTTACGTTTGAATGCACTTCCTGCACATATTCTAAACTTAATAAGTTATCTCTAACAAAATGTTCGTAACCCTCTATACCTTGCGAGATTATACGTAACATAAAATCCATGGTACCAGCCATTGTATAACACTCAGTTACTTCATCATAACTCATGATTAGTTTTTCAAACTCAGCCAGATTTTTTTTTCCATGGTTAGATAAACGCACATGTGCGTATACCAGCATATCAAAGCCTAGTTTCTTTTCATCTAACAATGCCACTTTGCTTTTTATATAGCCGTCTTGCTCAAGTTTAGCAATTCGACGCCAACAAGGTGATTGAGATAAGCCGACTTTATCTGCTATTTCAGCAGTTGATAGACTTGCGTCTTGTTGCAAAAGTGCCAAAATTTGGCGATCTACGTGATTTAGAGACATTTTATTTCTTATTTATCAAATAAACTGGTTAAATTATACAACCATTTTTAAAAACAATCTGCTTATTTTTAGTTTTTCTATGTATAAATTACTCATAATTAATACATTTAACTCACTATCCGTACTGTCCACTCACAAAAGGGTTCGTTTTAATTTCATGCTCTACTGTTGTTTCACTGCCATGCCCCGACAAAATCGCGGTCTGCGCCGGCAAGGTTAATATATTAGCCTTAATGGATTCTATAAGTTGTTGACTATTGCCTTTTGGAAAGTCGGTTCGCCCCACGGAGCCTTTAAATATAACGTCACCAACAATTACACATTTATTATTGTGTTCATAGAATACAATATGTCCTGGCGTATGACCTGGGCAATGCATTACATCGAATTTTAATTTACCTAGGCTCAAAGTATCACCATGCGATAGCCACGCATCTGGGTAAAAAGGATCAATGGGTGGAAAACCGAACATTTGAGCTTGCATTGGTAAATTATCAAACCAAAAACGTTCATCCTTATGCGGGCCAATAATTTTAATATCAAACTGCCTACGAAGCACTTCAGCTGCACCAACATGGTCTAAGTGCCCATGGGTTAACCAAACAGCTTTTAAGGTTAAACTATTACTCGTTAAAGTAGCTATTATCTTATCGCTGTCACCACCGGGGTCAACAGCGATTGCTTCTTGAGTACTCTCGCAAGCTATTATTCTGCAATTTTGTGCAAAAGGTGTCACTGGTATTGTTATAATTTTCATCGCTATATTTCTTTATCTTTTTGTTCTGGTACTGCTATTTCTTCTTCAAACGACATAAGTATTGGATACTTTAAATAAGCTTGGTCATAAAACGGGCTATGCTCATATAACCAGTTTAAGCGAGCATCAGGATCATTAGCGAATGACTTGTCATTTTTTAGCTTTTTATCAAATGCTAATGCAAGTTTTGGATTATCTTTTAGCATTTGACGGGCAAACGGGATTAGCGCGTAGTTTTCCATGTATTCTGTTCGTTGAAAAACAGTATTAAACTCACCCCATGCAAAAAATGAATCCGGTGCCTCTGGGTGCAGCAAATGGACAGCTAATTCTCCTGCCTTTTGTTGAGTTGTAACTTCAAACCAACCGTCTAAATTTACATTAATAGCAGGCTTATAATCAAAAGTAGCCGTTACTCTAAATCGTCCTTCAAACGGTGACTTAGCAAAAGAGTAATCATCTATTTTGGCCTGTTTTAGTGGTTGTGTATTTTCACCAACTAATTTGTTCACAGACACACCATGAAGCGATAACTTTTCAATTAAATCCGTGTAAACAGGTGGTATAAAAAATGCCTTAGGCACTTCAACACGCTTTTGTACGTCTTTTTGCCAATATACAGGTAAATCAGTATAGTCTTCTTTCTCGCCAATATATTGAACTTCTGTTTGACCTGATAACGTACTCATTTTTGAGGTATAACGAATACCTTTGAATTCAATTTCAACAGGAGTTTTACTATACCCTCGTTGAACAATAAGTTCTTTTGGCACAAATGCCTGTTCTTTTTTTACTGCATTAGCTAGTTCATGGCTGTGATTTGATAAGGCATCAATTGCACCATCAATAAATACATAAGTTCCTAATACACGTTGCTTATAGGGTTTCAGGGAATGGTTTTCGACTAAAATTGTAGGTAAAGACTTTAAGTCGCCCCAACCATTTGAAAACCGTGGTGTAGCAACCCAACCTGCAAGCCCTCCTTTAAAGTTTCGCTTATTCATAACAAATACAAGTGGTCCAGGTATATGGCCTTGCGATGCTAACTTTTCATCTATTACAGGTTTGAAGTATTGGTCTAGCGCAGCTGATATAGCAGGTGATTCGCTCGCAAAAACCGGGTTATACCCATAGGTGACATCGTATTGATAATCTGCACCGTCAGTAACGTGCACATCAACATACAGATTTGGGTTATAGTCATTAATAACATTCAAAACACTTTTAACTTCGGGTGTATCAAGTTTTGTAAAGTCACGGTTTAAATTTAAATTATTTGCATTAGTTCTAAAACCCATTTTACTTGGGCCGCGTTGATTAATACGGTTGAAGTGGCCGCTTCTTTCATGTCCGTCAACGTTTAAAATTGGGATGAATAAAATATTTACTTTCTTTAAAATATCTCTGCGTTTGCCAGTCGCTATATCGCGTAACAACATAAACATCGCGTCTTTACCGTCAATCTCGCCAGCATGAATTCCCGCTTGAACAAGCACTGTAGGCTTGGTGCTATTAGCAAGCTGATCTGCATCAAAAAAACCTTGCTCACTCGCTACAACCATTTTAATAGCGCGCTTACTATTACTATAACCAATTATTTGCGATTTGAATTGAGTTGGGTTTGCAGCAACTAAACGCTCTACAAAAGCCATTGTGTTGTTGTAGTCAGGAGATATATAACCATCTGAAAGTTCAAAATCCGTTGTCAGAGGACCTGCCTGTTGTATCAGCGATAAGCTTTGTCCTTGCCAAGGTAGCAAAGGTGGTAAATGGCTATCGTAAGTCATACTTGCAGATAAAAAAAGTAAGCTGGCTAACATATTATTCTCAAAAAAGCGCTTTAATGGCCAAATTATAACAACTTAACTGATCGTTACGAAAAAACTGCGGTAGTTCAACAAAAAACACAGCCTAAGGTAAGTTAATAATGAATCAAAAATGCTTTATTAGTATTTCAGCAGAATTAGTATCCAATAAAATACAGCTGGGTCTATAAATTAATAACGGCTTATTTTACTCGGGAACTTAGAATAGCTTTTATGTGGTGGGGTTTTCATAGCAAATTTTAGGCACAAAAAAAGGAGCCAATGGGCTCCTTTTCAGTTCTTATAAAAAAGCTTAAGCGGCTAGGCCTTCTTTAGCTTTTTCTACAAGCGCTGCGAATGCAACTTGGTCGTAAACAGCGATATCTGCAAGGATCTTACGATCGATTTCTACAGAAGTCTTTTTAAGACCATTGATAAAACGGCTGTAAGACAGACCATTTTGACGTGAAGCAGCATTGATACGTGCAATCCATAATTGACGGAAAGTACGTTTCTTCGCACGACGGTCACGGTAAGCGTATTGACCCGCTTTAGTAACAGCCTGGAAAGCTACGCGGTAAACACGTGAACGTGCTCCGTAGTAACCTTTTGCTTGTTTTAAAACTTTTTTGTGACGTGCACGTGCGACAACGCCGCGTTTAACTCTTGCCATTTCTAAAAACCCCTATTAAGCGAACGGTAACATACGTGAAACTAGACCATGGTCATTTTTATGAACCATCATCTTAGGACGTAGGTGTAACTTACGCTTAGAAGTTTTCTTAGTCAGAATATGACGAAGATGCGCTTGTTTACGCTTGAAACCGCCAGAAGCAGTCTTTTTGAAACGCTTAGCAGCGCCACTGTGACTTTTTAGCTTATAAGCCATTGCAATAACTCCAATTGTATTGCCTTTAAATTAGTAAGCAGGCGTGAGGTATATTTCTATAGCTCCACTTTTAGGCCTAACTTACTGCCATGTTCCGGTGAAAGCCCAGCATAAAATGCTGCAACTTTACTTTAAAACCGGTTAACTCAGGTGAATATTTGCATATTGCTTGCAGACCTGAGCTAAATTCGGTGCGCATTATTACTTAAAAATTACTTTTTAGCAATAGGTGCCATCATCATAACCATTTGACGGCCTTCAACGCGATTTGGGAAAGACTCAACGACTGCTAAATCTTCTAAATCGCCTTTAACGCGGTTTAATAGTTCGATGCCAATTTCTTGGTGAGCCATTTCACGGCCACGGAAGCGGATGGTAATTTTAGCTTTATCGCCAGCTTCTAAGAACTTACGTAAGTTGCGAAGCTTAACCTGATAATCACCTTCATCCGTACCAGGACGGAATTTGATTTCTTTAATCTGGATTTGCTTTTGCTTCTTCTTCTGCTCTTTCAGTTCTTTGCTTTTTTCAAAGATGAACTTACCGTAGTCCATAACCTTACAAACAGGCGGCTCAGCGTTTGGGCTAATCTCTACAAGATCAACACCCGCTGCATCAGCCATGGCTTGTGCGTCTTTTAATGACTGAATGCCAGCTTGTTCGCCGTCGATGTCGATTAAACGAACTTCTTGAGCTGTAATTTCTTCGTTAATACGATTTTTTTGAGCTGTTTGTTGCCCTTTCTTGCCGCCTCTAATGGTACGTTCCTCCAAGAATATCAATAATATAAGCGTGTAGATGACTTTTAGTTACAGCCCTACACGCTCGATTTTTACTGTCGATTTTTAATCTCTTCGCTTATTTTAGCTACAAAGTCATCGACATTAAATTTACCCAGGTCTTCACCTGTTCGCGTACGAACCGCTACTTCTTGTTGTTCAACTTCTTTGTCGCCAACAACCAGTAAGTAAGGTATACGCTTTAATGTATGCTCACGGATTTTAAAGCCAATCTTCTCATTTCTCAAGTCAGCAGCGGCTCTAATTCCAAGTTTATTTAATTTTTGTACAATTTCGTGCACGTAATCTGCTTGTTTATCGGTAATATTCATAATTACCACTTGCTTTGGAGCAAGCCACGTTGGGAATAAACCAGCGTATTCTTCAGTTAAAATACCGATAAAGCGCTCAATTGAGCCTAAAATAGCACGGTGTATCATAACTGGGGTGCGTCGTTCGTTGTTTTCAGCTACATAAGTAGCGCCTAAACGACCCGGAAGTGCAAAATCTAGTTGCACTGTACCACATTGCCACGCTCTGTCTAAACAATCGTACAAAGTAAATTCAATTTTAGGTCCGTAAAAGGCACCTTCACCTGGTAGGTAATCAAATTCAATGTCGTTTGCCTTAAGTGCATCAGCTAATGCAACCTCTGCTTTGTCCCAAATTTCATCGTCACCGATACGTTTTTCAGGACGCGTAGAAAGCTTAACTACAATTTTGTCAAAACCGAATGTTTCATAGGTATCATAAACCATCTTAATACACGCTGAAACCTCGTCCATTACTTGCTCTTCTGTACAGAACACGTGAGCATCATCTTGTGTAAAGCCACGTACACGCATTAAGCCGTGTAAAGCGCCTGATGGTTCGTTACGGTGACAACAACCAAACTCGGCCATACGCAGTGGTAAATCACGGTACGATTTTAAACCTTGGTTAAAAATTTGCACGTGACCCGGGCAGTTCATTGGTTTAATAGCGTATTCGCGCTTTTCAGACTCTGTGGTGAACATGGCGTCTGAGTATTTTTCCCAGTGACCAGATTTTTCCCACAAAGATCGGTCCATCATCATTGGACCTTTTACTTCTTCGTATTGGTATTCACGTAATTTTTCACGGACAAATTCTTCAAGCTCGCGGTAAATGCTCCAACCATCGTTATGCCAAAATACCATACCTGGCGCTTCTTCTTGCCAGTGCCATAAGTCTAGAGCCTTACCAATACGACGGTGATCACGCTTTTCAGCTTCTTCTAAACGCTTTAAATACGCTTTAAGTTGCTTTTTATCGCCCCACGCAGTGCCGTAAATGCGCTGTAACATTTTATTTTCAGAATCACCACGCCAGTACGCACCTGCTACTTTCATTATTTTGAAGTTTTGGCAGAATTTCATGTTAGGTACATGAGGACCACGACACATGTCTACGTATTCTTCGTGGTGGTATAATCCTGGGCGATCATCTTTTGCAATGTTCTCGTCCAAAATTTCAATTTTGTATGTTTCGCCACGCGCTTCAAACGTATCGCGAGCTTCTTGCCAGCTTACTGTTTTTTTCACTACGTCGTAGTTTGTTTTTGCAAGTTGCAACATACGCTTTTCAATGGCATCTAAGTCATCTTGTGACAAAGAATGATCTAAATCGATATCGTAGTAAAAGCCGTTATCAATAGTTGGGCCAATTGCCATTTTTGCTTCTGGGTAAAGTTGCTTAACCGCATGACCTATTAAGTGAGCGCACGAGTGACGAATAATCTCAAGTCCGTCTTCATCTTTTGCTGTGATGATCTCAAGCCGTGCATCATCATTAATTAGGTCACATGCATCAACACGGTCGCCATTAACACGACCAGCAATGGTTGCTTTAGCTAGGCCTGGACCAATATCGTTTGCAACATCAAGGGTACTTACAGGGTTTTCAAAACTACGCTGACTGCCGTCAGGAAGGGTAATAACTGGCATTATAAATCCTTACATACAGTGGTGACACCTACAATGTATCACGTGTATTTTAAATAAAATTAAATGAGAATGACTCGACAACGCTCTTACGAATAAGCATTGACTATTTTTCGCCTAACAGGCTGATGTAGATGCTGAGTCTGCTCAACTACAAAAATATATTGTCGCGTGAGCGAGAAACAATTACAAGTTTAAAGGCGCTGTAATCAATGTTATTTTGCGTAAGTTTGTAAATATAGTTATAAACGATGACAATTTTGAGAAATGCATAGTAAGAATTCACCTTATTGCTTATTCTCGCAATTTATTCGATGTTGCGTATAATACGCAATAATTAAGTTTTATTAGAGAACAGCAATGAGAACATGTGGTGTAGAAATTACCGGTAGTGACGTACTACTTTGTATTTTAAGTAAAGATAACGACGTTTTTGATATTCGCGATGTGCGTCAAACACGTTTTACTTTAGGTAATGGTAACGACACTGAAATAATGCGCAAATTTCAATTTGATTTTGCAAAGCTAATGCAAGATTACCAAATTGACTCTGTTGCCATTCGCGAACGCCAACCAAAAGGTAAATTTGCAGGCAGTGCGAAAGGTTTTAAAATGGAAACCGCTATTCAGCTCATTGAAAACCTAGATGTACGCGTATTCTCAACTACAGAGATTAAAGAGCAAGTTAAGCGTAATCCTATCCCTATTGCATTTGAGGAAACAGGCCTTAAAAAGTACCAAGAAAATGCATTTGTGAACGCCTACGTATACATAATGAAAAAAACGTATCGTAGTGACGAAATGTAATTTAAAACGTTTAAAGTTTTTTAAATTATGAACGCGCCAATATGGCGCGTTTTTTATTGCTACTATTTTACTGGCTATATCTTTACTTATAATACATTAGTCTAACCACCCTTCTTTTTGTCGACAATGTGTGTTTATTTAGTTCCTAGTTTATGTAATACACACACATCGACACGGAGAAAAACATGCACACACTACATAAAACGGTTAAAGAAGTAGAAATAATAAATTCACTACCGTTGTCCAAAAGCTATTTTAAAGGCTCACAAAATACACCTTTAACCAATAAAACCATTGGTGCTTACTTCGACTTCATTGTCGACAAAAACCCTAACTCGCTTGCGGTAGTGGTCAATCATCAAAACATACGTTTAACCTACAAAGAATTTCAAAAAGAAGTGAATCAACTCGCAATGGGGCTATTAGCCATCGGTGTTAAGCCAGGCGATCGGGTCGGAATATGGTCACCTAATAATATACAGTGGTGCTTAACTCAATTCGCTACCGCAAAGATTGGTGCCATTATGGTTTGCATTAACCCAGCCTACCGGCCAAATGAGCTTCAATATGCATTAAATAGCGTTGAATGTTCAACACTCATTACCGCTTCACAATTTAAAGGCAGCAACTATATAGAAATGCTAAATAGTCTAGCGCCAGAACTTAAACATTGTGACAGTGGCAAGCTTTCAGCTAAAGCTCTGCCCAATCTTAAGAATGTAATTCGTATTGGTGATAATGTAAGCGCTGGCATGTTTTCGTTTTCCGATATTATGCGTATGGCAACGCCAGCTCATGAGCTTGAACTTAATGCTATTGCTGCAAATTTAAATGCCGAACAGGACATAAATATACAATTTACCTCAGGCACAACAGGTAACCCAAAAGGCGCTACACTCACCCATAAGAACATATTAAATAACGCGCTTTTTGTTAGCGACTCTATGCATTTTACTGAGCACGACAAGCTTTGTATTCCAGTGCCTTTATATCACTGCTTTGGTATGGTTTTAGGTAGTCTGTTATGCGTTACAAAAGGCGCCGCAGCCATTTATCCGAGTGATTCGTTTGACGCCAAAACAACGCTTGATGTAATTGAACAAGAAGGCTGTACAGCATTGCACGGTGTTCCCACTATGTTCATTAGTCAACTTGAGCTCAGTACCTTTAATGAATATGACTTAAGTACACTCAGAACTGGTGTTATGGCAGGCTCTACTTGTCCAGAACAAGTCATGCGCAAAGTTCAAACACAAATGAATATGCACCAAGTTTTAATTGCCTATGGGCAAACTGAATGCAGCCCAATCAATAATATAACCGAAACTGATTCATCAATAGAGCGCCAAGTAACAACCGTTGGCCGCGCTCTTGCACATACTGAGGTTAAAATTATTGATGAACTGGGTAACATTCAAAAAATAGGTTTACCCGGTGAAGTATGCTCAAAAGGCGTAGGGATAATGCGCTGCTATTGGAATGACGAAGAAAAAACAAAAGCCACAATAGATAGTAACGGCTGGCTTCATTCAGGAGATTTAGGTGTTATGGATAGCGAAGGGTTTGTGAGTATTGTTGGGCGAATTAAAGACATGATTATCCGTGGTGGTGAAAACGTTTACCCTCGAGAAATTGAAGAGGTGCTTTATACCTATCCAGGCATACAAGACGCCGCTGTATTTGGTATCAGCGATGAAAAATACGGTGAAGAAGTGTGTGCGTGGATCCAACCAAAGGAAGATATAACACTCGATGAGCAAGCGATTCGTGCATTTTTAAAAGACAAGTTAGCCTACTTTAAAATGCCTCGGTATGTTCGCTTTGTAGAAAGTTACCCTATGACAGTGACAGGCAAACTACAAAAGTTCAAAATGCGAGAACAAATGCAAGAAGTATTATCAAGTAAATTATTTTCATAATATAAACTTGCCCAGCATGACACAATATAAATGTTGGGCCATTTTTATATGTAATCTTTAATTACTTTATTTTTACCTGTATTTTTTGCTTTGTACATCGCTTTATCGGCTACAGATAGCAATGCTTTAATGTCTGGACAAAGGGCGGAAAAATCAGCTACGACAACGCCAACAGAAACAGTTACACGTTTAAATGTTGAGTATTCGTGACTTATCGTATTTGTAGCAAAAAGATTGGGTAAATCATCAAGCCAGTCTAAATTATTTTGATCTAAAATTTTAACTAAGATAAATTCTTCACCACCAAATCTAACAACAATATCTGCCTGGAGTTCTTTTAATCGGCTCGCAACATCAATGAGTATGTTATCGCCATCTAAATGCCCGTAATTATCGTTATATTTTTTAAAGTCATCGATATCAACCATAGCAAGCGCTAGCGACTGAGATGGCTTTATTTGATTCATTAAGCGTTTACATTCTGAGTCAAAACTGTGTCTATTATATAACCCCGTTAGTTGATCAATGTTTGCTTTTTGTGTTTCAACAAGCTCAGCTTCATATTGTTTACGTAAAAGTATATCCAGTTGATATTGAATACAAGCCATTACAATCACAATGCTAATGTAAAAGTAAAGGCTCCATATTATTGGCGTGGATGAAAACAAATGAACACTTAGAAGGCTTAACCCCGTAATTGTCCATAAAATAAGTTTATGGCCTAAATGAAGCATGGGTATTGCAGAAAAGGAAGCCACTACAAGCATTGGCCCTCCCTCGTTTAAATAACCATATAATCCGACAAAGGACCAAAATAAATACCCAAATAAAACACAAAATAAAACGCCATAAGCAAAACAACGATAATGTAAGTATTTTGCCTTTAATTTATTGTTTACATAAACCAATATAAACGACAAACAAACCATCGATAGTCTTAAAACATTAATGACAGAGTATAAAGATTGCTTATCATTCAACCACGAAAGAACAACTAAAAGTGATAAAAAAAAAGCAGCCAAATACAACGCAATGTTGGCAAAATGAACGGTGCTTTTGTTGAGTTGATACTGAAAATCTTTTTCTTTGTCGGGTGGAAAATAAAATGTTGAGGGGATTAATTGCATTCTAAATTCCTTTTTGTATTTTCGTTACCTGGAAATAGCGAAATTAAAACGGATATGATTGTGTTTTTATGACACTTGGTTTTTAATGCACTTAGATTGGTTTAGCAAAGTTAACTTTTAAATATTATCGCTAAGTTAGATTAATTACAATCTTAGTAAACACTAATAATGATTGGCTTAAAAACGTTGTTTTTCACAACGTTTTTAAGCCAAAATAATTATTAGCAATTATTCAGGGCGGTGTTGTTGCTGAACGCCGGTTAAAAATAAACGAAGTATTTGATCGTTACACACCCGGTAATGCTTGTTGTCTACTTTACGAGAAAACGCACTTAATTCGTGTTTGCTTAAATCAAAATCAACCAATGCAAGCGTGGCTATTACATCTTCTGCCTTCATGTTTAAAGCAATGCGTAACTTCATAAAGATAATATTATTATTAAGCTTACTCTCTGGTATTGGCTGCGCACCCTCGCGTTTACCTCGTTTGGTATTAATAAACCCGTTTAGGAAGGTTGCAAACTCAGTGTCTGAAATTTTAACAAACTCTTGCTCGCCCTCTTTTGTTAACCACGCAATGACTTGCTCTGTTGTTACTGTAGCCTCTGCCGCAGCAAAAATGCCAACCATGGCAGTATCTGTTAAATTAAAGGTATAGCGAAGACGGCGTAAAATATCGTTATTTGTCAAAGTGATTTCCTGAGTAAGGTTTTAAATAGATAAGCATTAGCGCCCACTATTAAATGAGCGCGTAGTTTAGCAGCTTTACAAACCCGCCCCTATTGTTTTAGTAAGGTTAATTACCCAGCACCTTTGCCGGATCGACTCGCGTAGCCTGCCATGCGGGATAAATAGTCGCAAAAATAGCAAGTACGAATGTTGCAATTACTGTAATGCCGATGTCTTCTAGCACAAGCTTACTAGGTAAAAATTCTATAAAATAAACCCCTTCAAGCGGATTAGCACCCATTAGCTGGCTCAGCCAAGCAAATAATTCACTTATGTTTAATGCTAATACAACACCAATGAACGAGCCAAGTAAGACACCCACAAACGCTTGCGTTAATCCCTGCATTACAAAGGTTGCTAAAATAGTACTGTCTTTAGCGCCCATTGTTTTTAAAATTGCGATATTGCCTTCTTTTTCACGCACTTCCATGACAAGAGAAGACACAATATTAAAACTCGCAACAGCAATAATTAAAAACACAACAATATAAACAATGGTACGAACCATTTGTATATCTTGATATAAGCTACCTTGTGTTCTAAACCAACTAGAAATATAGACATAATCGCTAATGGTTTGCCCTACATTAAGCGCTATTTGATGCGCTGAAAACACATCATCAACACTTAACCTTAAACCTGTAACTTGGGTTTCGTCGTAGCCAAGTGTTTGCTGCGCTTTGCCCAAATGTATAAAAGCAGCCGTGCTGTCAATTGGGCCGCCCATTTCAATAACACCTGCAAGGCTCAGGGTAACGCGTTTAGGTGCTAATAACTGACCACCTGCTTGCCCAACCTGAGGAATTAGCAAAGTAATATTGTCGCCCACTTTTGCGTCAAGTTGCTTTACTATTTGTTGGCCTAAAATAACCTCTTCAGAGGATAATTGGCTTACTAATTTACCTGTTCCAAACTGGTTAACTGCAGAAACATTGCCCTCATAAGAAGGGCTAACACCGCGTATTTCGACCGCTTTTAATTGGCTTTTATACTGCGCCATACCATTAACCGCGATAAATGGGGCTGCTCCCGTTACATGCGGCTGACTTTCTATATTAGCTACTTTTAGCTGCCAATTAGCAATAGGTCTGCTTGGTGCAACATATTCAACCTGAGGTACTACGCTTAGTAAACGATGGACTAATTGTTGTTCAAAGCCATTAATTACTGAAAGGGCAACAATTAAAACAGCGACCCCCAATAAAATACCTATAGTAGACGCTTTAGCTATAAAACTAACAAACCCGTTTTTTTCGTCTTTATGACCTGAGTATGCTCTAAAACGTTTACTTAAAAATGCACTAAGCAACATATTGTGACTCTTTTACCGATAGTTTACCGTCATCTAA
>NZ_NTLW01000293.1:0-7501 GCF_002632075.1 Pseudoalteromonas sp. ESRF-bin5
GAGGGCGTTAAATAGTTAATATTTAAAACAGGAAACAATGACGCCTGATAACCCGCTTGCTCAAGTTGCTCTGCAAGGGCTGCGCCTTTTCCTTCGGGCCGAGTTATCAGAATATGTGTCATTTATGCATCTCTGTATACGTCAGCTAAAATTTTATCTGCGCCTTGAGCAAGTAATTTTTCAGCCAGCTCTATTCCGAGTTTTTCGGCATCGTTAATATGACCCGCAACTTCGTCACGTAAAATTTCGCTGCCATCGATTGCGCCTACAAGCCCTCGTAAATGGACCTCTTCGCCATCAACTAACGCATAGGCACCTATTGGCACCTGACAACCACCTTCTAAACGGCGGTTCATTGCACGCTCTGCATTAACACGAATACGTGTATGTGTGTGCTCAAGCGGTGCTAATAACGCTTTAGTTACTTCATCTTCAATCCGACACTCAATACCTACAGCACCTTGCCCATTTGCAGGCAGCGATACTTCTGGTTCAATGTAGTCAGCAATACGCTCGCCCATTTCTAAACGAATAAGCCCTGCCGCTGCTAAAATAATCGCATCGTATTGCCCAGCATCTAATTTAGCTAGGCGTGTATTTACGTTTCCGCGTAGATCACGGATTTCTAAGTCAGGTCTCAGTGCTCTAATTTGGCATTGGCGGCGCAAGCTTGATGTACCTACTACCGCTCCTTCTGGTAACTCATTCAAGTTAGCAAAGTGATTTGATACAAACGCATCGCGCGGATCTTCACGCTCACAAATGGTATGAAGGGCTAATCCTTCTGGAAACTCCACCGGCACATCTTTCATTGAGTGTACGGCAATATCAGCTCGACCATCTAGCATAGCTTGCTCAAGCTCTTTAACAAATAAGCCTTTACCGCCAATTTTAGCAAGTGGTGTATCTAAAATAATATCCCCTTGGGTCGACATAGGGACTAACTCAACACGCACGTCATCATGAAAATGCTCTAGCTGCGCTTTTACAAATTCGGCTTGCCATAGCGCCAGAGCGCTTTTACGGGTTGCTATACGTACTAATTTTGTTTTTTCTGTCATAGGGGTATCCAATTAATTACTGCGGTTAGCATTAGTTAGCTAACACTCTAAATTCTTTTTGAGCTATTAAATTACCTTGCTCATCAACAACAGCTACACGCCAATGGCCTGTTTGCGTGTTCATAATATTTTTTGTTGAATAAGTTCTGTAGCGTGGCGAAGTAACATTAAGTGAAATTTCGGCCATTGTTTCACTTTCAAAAGACCAAACATGTTTTACGCGCTGGCCTTGCAGTCCTTTAAGCTCACTAAAAAATGATAACGAACCTTCAAACTGACTTAAACGCACGTCGGCTGCAAACACATTAGTAGGTTCGCGTTTTGCTACACTGCGTGTAAGCACTGCGCGGCTTATTTTACTGGTATCAATCTGAGCACCGAGTGCCACGCTAGCAATATGGGCATCTTCAGCAAATTGGTCTGTAACAGGTTGTGCATCAATATTACTCTCTGGCTCTAATGCGATTGTGCCAAGCTCAGAAGTTTGCTCTGACGCAGGTACAGATACAGTTTCACTTGTTGTATCAGCGCTTATTGCATTAGTGACCAACGCATCGTTTTTACTGTTATCAACTGTATTCGTTTTTTCAGTTATTGAGTCAACTGTTGATTGGGTTACTGTCGGCTCATCTGAGATTGGCGCAACGGTTACTGACTCAGCGTTTTCAAGTAAGGCATTGGTAATGTCAGCCTCTTGAGTTGTTGGTAGTTGCTCAGCAGGCAGTGTTTCAGCATGCTCAGTCTCTATATGCAATTGGTTGCTGGGTGCATTATGTGTTTCGCTTTCAGTTACTTCATCACCTTGTGTGCTATCAGTAATTAAAAGCTCTGTTTGTTCATTGGGATGTGCGCCCTGATCTGCATTTACTGAGCTGGTTAAACCATATATCACAGCCGCAGACGTCATTACTATCAACATAGCCAAACTCACAATTCGACGCCAATGCCATTCATAGCTTACCGTAGGTAGGCTGTTTTGTGGTTCGCGTTTTACATTTGCTTTAATAACTATTTTTTGACTCATATTGACCTCAGCGGCTCCAAAATTAGCTTAAACGGGCAATTAACCATTGGCGAATAGCGTGTAACTCTTCTGCACACACTTGGTGTGCCATTGGGTATTCTTGCCAGCTTACATCCATGTTATGTGCTGTTAATACATCAAATGCACTTTTACCTGCACTCATTGGTACCACATTATCGTGACTACCATGTGCCATAAATACATTTAAATCGGTATGCTTTGCTTCATCTGTAAATTTATGCGGCGCGCACATATAAGTAGACAGTGCCATAACACCCGCTAACTTTTGTTCAAAGCGCGGAGCTAAGTGAAGCGACACAACACCACCTTGTGAAAAACCAGCCAAAATAATTTTGTTAGCAGGTATTCCGTTGGCTATTTCTGTATTTATTAACGCCTCTACTTTCTCGGCAGACTCCCTAACCCCTTCTTCATCGGCACGTTTATCAAGCTCTATTGACTTAATGTCGTACCAAGAACGCATTTCCATACCACCATTTATGGTGACCGGTTGCACAGGCGCATGTGGGAAAACAAAACGCACGCCCAACTCGGCTGGTAAATTTAATTGCGGCGCTACAGGGGCAAACCCATCACCCGAATCACCTAAGCCATGTAACCAAATAACTGTCGCTTTATGCGCGCTCTGCGCGGGGTATTGAACAAACTCTAAACTCATAATGATGATTGCCACTTAATTTCTTGGCCAGCTTGGCGAGTTGACGCTTCGTTAATGAATTCCCAAAACTCTGCACCAGAGCGGTTATCAATCCATTGACCGTCACGCATTTCAAAATGGTGACCATTGAATTTAGTTGCTACCCACACTTGATGAAGAGGCGCTTGCTTATTGATGACAATTTTACTCTTATCAGGAAAAATAATTTCTAAAATACCTTGCGCTGATTCGTAATCTAAATCGGCTTCACAATCATCAATTTGCTCTTCAATTGTGAACATAAGAGCTTCGGCTAATTGGTGATATTCGTGTTCAGTCATTGTTGATTCCTTTGCAGGCGGGCCGCCTAATATTGGGTACGTAATTGCGTTAAAAATATGCAGCTAGTGTAACAGGAATAAAATCATCCGCGAATAGCTGCATTTTTTAGATATTCTGTTACTCTGCGATTATAAAGCCAGCAACAATATTAATCTAATGAAAGCGACACATACCTTACAATTAAAAAAACTATTAATTTGCACGGCCCTATTTAGCGCATTAACTGGCTGCGGACAAAGCGGCCCATTATATTTACCTGAACAACAGGCCGAGCAAAACCAACCAGAAAACACTATGGCGCCTACCACAGAGGCCAAGCAACCTACAACACCAGTAAAACAGGAGCAATAAATGGATTTTTTTAACTATAAAAACAATCAATTGTTTGCTGAAGATGTGAGTATTGCCGCTATTGCTCAGCAATATGGTACGCCTTGCTATGTGTATTCTCGTGCAACGTTTGAGCGCCACTATCTTGCGTTTGCCAATGCGACTAAAAACCATAAAAGCTTGGTATGTTATGCCGTAAAAGCAAACTCTAATATTGCTGTATTAAATATTCTAGCCCGCCTTGGTTCGGGTTTTGACATTGTATCTAAAGGTGAGCTGGCGCGTGTAATTAAAGCAGGAGGAGACGCCGGTAAAGTAGTATTTTCAGGCGTTGCTAAAACCGCTGACGAAATAGCGTATGCATTAAAATTAGGGATTAAATGTTTTAACGTTGAGTCGGCCTCTGAATTAGAGCGTATTTCAGAGGTTGCGTGTGAGCTTAACTTAGTAGCACCAATTTCTATTCGCGTTAACCCCGATATAGATGCAAAAACGCACCCTTATATTTCTACTGGCCTTAAAGAAAACAAATTTGGCATTGATATTCAAACCGCTGTAAGTGTTTATCAACAAGCCGCTGCTTTACCTGGCTTAAATGTAATAGGCGTAGATTGCCATATTGGTTCGCAGTTAACCGAAGTAAAGCCGTTTTTAGAAGCGCTCGACAAACTCCTTGCGCTAATAGATGAGCTAAAAAATATCGGGATAGAATTAAGCCATTTAGACATAGGTGGTGGGTTAGGTGTTCCTTACGACAACGAACAACCACCTCATCCTAGTGAATACGCAGAGCAAGTAACGGCTCGCCTAGAAAACTACCGCCATTTAGAACTTATTTTTGAACCAGGTCGTGCCATTGCTGCAAACGCAGGGGTATTAATTACGCAAGTTGAGTTTATTAAACAAAACCAAAGTAAATTTTTTGCCATTGTTGATGCTGGCATGAACGATATGCTTCGCCCTTCTCTTTATCAAGCGTGGCAAAAAATTATACCTGTGTCGGTTCGTGATGACGATACGCCAACTCACAACTTTGATATTGTTGGCCCCGTGTGCGAAACCGGTGACTTTTTAGGAAAAGACCGAGAACTGGCGCTGAAACAAGGCGATTTACTCGCCCAGCGAAGTGCTGGCGCATATGGCTTTACTATGAGTTCAAACTATAACTCTCGCCCACGCGTAGCTGAAATAATGGTAGACGGTGAACAGCACCATCTTATTCGCGAACGTGAAACCATTGAGAGTCTTTATCAAGGTGAGAAAATTTTACCATAAACGTTTTTGCCAACTAGCTGCTCTGTGGCATGATTACCACAGAGCAAACACGAATTAGAGCGCTATGTTAGTTAATTTTTCCAAAATGCACGGCTTAGGCAACGACTTTGTTGTTATTGATAACATTACACAAAATGTATTTTTATCACGAGATCAAATAAAAAAACTGGCTGATCGCCACTTTGGCATTGGCTTTGACCAATTACTCATGGTTGAAGCACCATACTCTCCCGATCTTGATTTTCATTATCGTATTTTTAATGCCGATGGTACCGAAGTAGAACAGTGCGGTAATGGTGCACGTTGCTTTGCACGTTTTGTGCGTATGAAAGGCCTGACTAACAAACATAAAATTAGTGTATCAACCAAATCAGGTAACTTAACGCTCTATATAGAAAAAGACGGCCAAGTTACGGTTAACATGGGGCACCCTAATTTCGAGCCAAGCAAAATACCGCTTAAAGCCAGCAAACGTGAACTCACCTACATTATAAGGGCTGAAGAACACACCGTATTTAGTGGCGCAGTATCTATGGGGAACCCACACTGTGTACTTGAAGTTGACGATATTACGACAGCGCAGGTCGATGTATTAGGTCCACTGCTTGAAAACCACGAACGTTTTCCACAGCGCGCTAATATTGGGTTTATGCAAGTTATATCGCAAGAGCATATAAAGCTAAGAGTATGGGAGCGCGGCGTAAACGAAACGCTCGCATGCGGCACTGGCGCGTGTGCAGCGATGGTCATTGGCCATATGCAAAGCAAGCTTTCAAGCGCGGTACAAGTCGACCTACCTGGTGGAACACTTCAAATACGTTGGAGTGGAGAAGGTCATCCAGTACGAATGACAGGCCCTGCTGAACACGTATTCGATGGACAAGTCGCGTTATGAGCGAGCTAAATGAAGAGCAAATTACTAGCTACTTACTCGCAAATCCTGACTTTTTAGTTAAACACCCAAACGTGCTTGCTCAGCTAGACCTTCAGCAGCAAGCGCAAGGGGCAACGTCATTAGTACATATTCAACAGCGCCAATTGCGTGAACACAATACGCGTTTAAAAAATCAAATCGATACAATGAGTCAGCACGCAGTTCAAAATGAGCTCGTATACCGTCTCCTCAGCCAATGCCATCGCCAGCTTTGGAGCCATGACGACTTTGATACCATCGCTAAAAATTTACACACGATTGTGTGTTCAAATAACGACATAAGTGACTTTAAATTAATAAAATACAGCACTGACTACGACGAGCTAATTGAACACCGCCTTACAAACTCTGGGCATTACTTAGGCCGTATTACAGCACAAGAACGGGCTCTATTATTTAGTGATGACACGCAATCTGCGGCTATATATTTAATTGGTGATAAAAAGCAACCGATTGCCATACTCGCGTTTGGCAGCAACAACGTGAACCATTTTGAACCCGCACAAGACAACCTGTTCGTTCTGGATTTTATTAGTGCCCTGCAGTTAAGGTTACAAAAACTCGCATGAGTGATGATGCGCCTAATATAAGCGAATTAAGTGACAACTGGCGAACACCCATTACGCTATTTAGCGACTACCTAAAATTTGAAAAACAATTTTCAGCGCACACTGTAAATCAGTATGTTAGCCAACTTGGTTTTGCAGCCCTTTATTTTAATAAATTATGCGATGACTGGTTTGGCGTACAAGCAGAGCATATTCGCCGTTACAGTATGGCTTTACGCGCTAAACAATTAAGTGGCCGAACCATTAGCTTAAAATTGAGCTGTATCAGAAGTTTATATAAGTTTTTAAAAGCTAAAAATATTGCGCAGCAATCGCATTATCACAATCCTGCTACCGGCATTAAAGGCCCCAAATTTGCCAAGCCTTTACCTAAAAACCTCGACGTTGATCAAATGGCTCGCTTACTCGAAATTCCTGACGACGACCCTTTGGCAATAAGAGACAAAGCTATGATGGAACTTATGTATTCATCAGGTTTACGTATTAGCGAGTTAGTTGGCGCTAACATGCAAGATATTAATGCCAAAAGTGGCGAAATATTAGTTCGCGGTAAAGGTAATAAAGAACGCCTTATTCCCGTGGGAACAAAGGCATTAGACGCATTAAAAAAATGGTTAACCGTGCGCCCTCAGTTTGCAAAGCCAGACGAGCCAGGTGTATTTTTAAGTAGCCAAAAAAATCGTATTTCAATTCGCCAAGTGCGTTTGCGTATGCAAGAGTGGGGAATAAAGCAAGGTATTAGCTCACAGGTGCATCCGCATAAATTACGCCATTCATTTGCATCACATATTTTAGAATCGTCGGGTGATTTACGTGCTGTACAAGAATTGCTTGGCCACAGTAGCTTGTCGGCCACACAAGTGTATACCCATTTAGATTTTCAGCATTTAGCCAAAGTGTACGACAACACCCACCCGCGCGCTAAAAAACAAACTGATTAGGAAATTATAATGATCCGATTTAATCGTGCAATACGCCCTTTTTCTGTCATGAGCTTTGATTTAGACGACACGCTATACAACAACCACCCAATTATAAAAGCAGCCGTTAGCGCCCAACAAAATTACTTAAATGCATTACCACGCTACCAAGAACAAGGCCCTCAATACTGGCAACAATGCCGGCAACTTGCCGCACTGCAACAGCCAGAGCTAAAAGACAATGTAACGCAGTGGCGCAAGCACACATTGCGTTTAGCACTATCAAAGTTAGGATTTACTGAACAAGAAGTAGCACTGCACGCTAGTAACGCCTATAACGCATTTGCCGATGCACGCAGTAACATTGTAGTCAGCGACGACGTATTAG
>NZ_NTLW01000323.1:0-8615 GCF_002632075.1 Pseudoalteromonas sp. ESRF-bin5
TGTATATAAGTTTCAGAGATATTTACTTTACCAGCTCGGATACTTTTTACTTCCCAGCCTTGTAGTTCGACACCTGCTTCAAACTTATCGTGTAAAAAATACTCATGTCGCGCTTTTTTGTTTAGCGCGATGGTATTGCTTGTCGATTTTGATGAATTTTTCTTAGCCATAGTGCCCTATAATATACGTAATGTGAGATGTTTTACATCGATTTTTAGTAATGATTTTAAAAAATTAGATCTAATTTATGCGTCATGAAAGTTTGGGGAAACGAACAAAGCTTGCTAAAATTCGCCCACACATTTGGGAGTGAGTATGCCACAAATTGAAAAAAGTGCGCTGGTTATGTACAGCACTAAAGAAATGTTTGATCTAGTTAATGATGTAGAAGCTTATTCTCAGTTTTTACCAAATTGTTCTGATTCAAAAATTGTTTCGCAGCAGCATAATAACATGACCGCGAGTATAGAAATATCTAAGGCGGGTATAAAAAAGTGGTTTACCACCGAAAACACCTTTATAGACGAACAAACCGTGTTATTAAAACTGGTTGATGGTCCATTTAAAACGCTTAAAGGGCGTTGGCATTTTCAAGCATTAGATGCCCATGCATGCAAAGTTTATTTAGAGCTTGAATTTGAATTTTCGAGCAAAATTATTGAGCTTGCGTTTGGTAAAATTTTTAATGATGTTGCAAAAAATATGGTAAGTGCTTTTACTTCGCGGGCTAAAGAAGTATACGGAGCGCGAATATGATTAACATTGAAGTTGTTTTTGCTTTACCTACTACTGCAACCTGTTTATCGATTGAGGTGCAGCCAGGCTGCACGGCCGAACAAGCGGTTATTCAGTCGGGTATTATTGAAAAGTGCCCTGAAATAGACGCAAATGCACTTACATTAGGTGTATGGAATAGAACGGTTAAGGCAAACTACGAATTAAAAGATGGTGATCGTATTGAAATATACCGTCCATTAATTGCAGACCCTAAAGATGCACGAAGAAAACGCGCTGAAAAGGCAAAAGAAGAAGGCCGAGCAAATAAAATAACGGGTGGTCGCCCACTCGAGCGATAATTTAGGTATAAAAAAAGGTAAGCAAAGCTTACCTTTTTACTTTAGCGACAATATTATTGTTCTAAAGGGGTGTTGAAATTTTCTGGCTGATCGTAGTCACCTGAAAGCGAAACAAGTTTTTCATTTTCAAAGTTAATCACTAGCTCTTTATGTTGCTCGTTTTCACGGCCTTTATTGAAGCTGTAAACATAACGCCATGTGTTGTTATCAAAAGCATCTGTGGCAATAGGACGGCCTAATACATAAATAACTTGGTCTCGAGTCATGTTTACACGAAGCTTTTCAACATCCGATTGCTCTAAAAAGTTACCTTGAGGGATGTTTATTCTGTATACCCAGCTAGAGCAACCTGCTGCAGAGCTAAGTGTTAAAGCGACGATAAGCCAAAGAGAAAAAGTTTTTAACGACTGCATTGTTTGTTGTGATCCTTATTTTTTATAATCTGCATGATACCGATTAGTCACTGAAGGTAAAACCCTTTTAAGCAATTGTTTTGAGTTAAGGGTATTAAGGTAATATTTTGACCACCAATAATGAAAAAAGTTTACAAACCCTAGAGCCAAAAACACATACTTCAGGCACTTTATGGCACTTGTACATAGTGCAAACACGGTTTGGGCACTGGTATACCGGCATTACTACTAATGTAGATAAGCGCTTTGCAACGCATCAAGCGGGTAAAGGGGCGAAAAATTTAAAAGGTAAAGGGCCTCTTATACTTATTCATCAGCAGGAAGTTGGGAGTAAAAGCGAAGCGAGTAAGCTTGAGTGTAAAATAAAAAAGTTACCAAGGGCAAAAAAAGAGGCTTATGTTTCAGCGTTTAAATCATCATAATGATGGTGCGCTAACTGTTTAATAAAGCCCTCTATTGCGAGTACGGTACTTACATACTTAGGTATATCAATGTGCTGTACGGTGTCTTTAGTTGTGTGGTGGTGAGGGTCGTGACCCATTCCAAAGTAAACATACGGTATGTTGTTTTGCGCAAATGAATAATGATCGCTTGCCTTATGCCAATCAATATTTTGTGATTTAATTAGCCGATTCATTTGTTTTGACGAATAGACAGGTTTGATTGTTATTTTAGTGTTATTTAAGGCGGTGAATACGGGCTTAAGTTTTTGTTTTAATGAATAGGATGTTAATGCATACACGCGGGATTTATGTTTTTTCACCCCAAGCATATCTAAATTTATATTCATTAAAACGTTATTTGAGTTAAGCGTTTGTGCAAAGTGTTTACTGCCATGTAAGCCATTTTCTTCTGCGTCAGTTAATACAAATACCAATTCGTAAGGGAATTCTTTATTTTGTAACGAAGACGCCAAGTAAAGCAGGGCAGCAACGCCTGTTGCATTGTCGTTTGCCCCAAAATAATATTTTCCACCTCGCTTACCAAGGTGATCGTAATGGGCTGTAATAATTATTTTTTGACATTGTGTTGATTTGGTGGGCACTGCAATAATATTAATGCCTTGTGCATGCTCAAAAATGCCTGACTTATAAGTAAACGTTTGCTCACTTACATTTAGGTTAAACTTAGAAAGCCTACTATGTAGGTATGCTCGCGTGTTTGCTGCACCTTCTGTTGCTGTTTTTCGGCCCATGAGCGGATTGCTTGCTAAATGGTTTAAATCATCAATAAGCTGAGTGTGAAGGGCATTCCCATAACTATTAGCGCACACACATATTAAAATTAAGCATAAAAAGTATTTAATGGTCATAACTTTGCTGTTAATGAAAGTAATGCGTTTAATTTACTCTCATAACGTTTTTTGTCATGTAAAAAGTCAGCTTTTTTACCTGCTTGTTCAAGATGGTATATCGCTTTTTGGGTGTTTCCCCATTTAAAGTACACGCTAGCTTGACCAAAGTGGCTTTCGTGTAATGAAGGCGCAAGGCTATAGGCTTTTTTATAATGTGCTAATGCAAGTGCAAAATTAGATTGCTCAAACTCTGTATTACCAAGGGATACATGGTAATAAGGGTTGTTTTGACGCTTGATGTGTAATTTTTTTAAGATGTCAGTGCCTAACTCCGAACGGCCTGTTAGCTGATACAAAACAGCCAAGTTACCTTTTGCAGTATTGTTGTTTTGATTAAGCAATATTGCGTGGGTGTAGGCTTTTTCAGCTTCAGTTAAGTAGTTTAATTGTCTAAACAACACGCCTAAATTCCCCCATCCAGCACTAAAACTAGAGTCGACTTTAACTGCATTACGAAAGTAGTTATAAGCTAAGTCGTACTGCTTATTAACAAGTGCAATAGCCCCTTTATTGTTATAAAACATGGCTGTGATAGTGTTTTTGCTAATAGGTGTTGTTTTAAAGCGAGCCTGACGGCTATTAGGGTCAAAGTCTATTATTAAGCGTTTTTTGCCTTGGTAAATAAATACCGACTGGTTAGAAGGTTCAGTGGCGGTATCAATACTTAAGTTAATGTGGCCTGTCAGTAGGTTAAATCCATTGTTAAGAGCCCAATATTCTGGGATATGAACGTTATTAAACCGTGCTTTTATATCTAAATAGTCAGCAAGGCTATACGCTAAAATAGAGAGCGATAAGTAATTTGCATTTAAGTTTTTAAAGGTTTGTGATGCGGTGAGGGTTGCCCCCGATTGATATGAAAGCGAATCATCACCATTTTTAAGTAAAAAGCTCAATATATTGTGTGCTAGCGTTTGGGCAGATTGCTTACTTTTTAAATGGCTTTTGAGCTGCTGCTTGAGGCTGTCGCTGAGAGTAAAAATTTCTTCTGGTGATTCTAGAGTATGTAACTCAAACGAATTTATTTGGAGCAGTTTAACTGGTGGTGCGACAAGCGGTGTTGAGCTGCATGCGCCCAGCGCAAATAGCCCTACAAATATGATCAAAAACTTAAATTGATTAGTTTGCATATCCACCTCCAAACTAATTGTAGTCGCAATTTTGTTTAGAGGAGGTGTTTAATACCAATTCGCGTTGATATCAACCCATTGGGATCATTGATTAAGCGAATTGGTATAGTTCAGAGATTTTAACGGTGTTTTTCAAAGGTTGCTACTAAGGCATCTAATGTTTGAGCGCTGCTTGCTAGGTCACGAATAGCTTGCTCAGTATTCATCTGCTCACTCATGGCGTTGTCGCTAATTTCGCTAATTTGCTCAATGTTACGCCCTACATCGGCTACTACATTACTTTGTTGTTCGGTAGCCGTTGCAATTAGGGTTGCCATGTCATTTATTTGATTAGATGTTTCGCTAATCACATCAAGTAACTCAACGGAGTTTTGCATGGCCCCCACACTTTGCTGCGCTTTATCTTTTGACTGGCTAATATCTTTTACTACGTCATCTGATATTTGGGTCAGCTCTTCAATCATTGATTGAATTTCGTTGGTTGATTGTGAAGTGCGGTTTGCCAGCGCTCTTACCTCATCGGCAACAACCGCAAACCCTCTGCCATGCTCACCAGCACGAGCAGATTCGATTGCCGCATTTAACGCCAATAGATTTGTTTGTTCTGAAATACTGCGAATCGCATCAATAATACTGGCAATATCAACCGTCTTTTTAGAGAGCAGTGACACTTGCTCTGTTATGCCGTCAATGTCGCTTGCAAGCGCAGAGATAGTTGCTTGGCTTTGCATTACCTGATTGTGGCTTTGCATTGTGTTTTCGCGACTGCTATCGGTAAGTTTGGCGGCGTTAGCTGCGCTTTGAGCAATCTCTTGCACAGTTGCACCCATTTGGTTAATGGCTGCGGCTACAGAAATAGTTTGTTCTTTTTGGCTGTCTATAGCCTGAGAATTACGTTTAGCTTGCTCAAACACATGGTCGGAACTGCGCTTTATATCGTGGCTTTCTGTGGCAACTTGGCCAATGGCCACTTCAATTTTACTAATAAACTGATTAAAGCCCGCGCTTAAGTTATTAAGCTCGGCTTGGCTTGATTCGGGTAACCTGTATGCTAAGTTTGCGTCGCCAGAACCTAAACGAGAGAATAATTCGCCCATTTTAAATAACGGCGAAGACAACGAACGCGCTAATAAGTAACTAATTAGGCTAGCAATTAAGGCAATGATTAAAGTAAATGTAAATATTTGCCACTGAAGCGTGCTTACACTTGCAAATACTTCACTCTTTGGTACTTGAGCCACAATAAATAAGTCGGTGTTTTCTATCGGGGTTGCTGCTACAAGGGTGGCTTGGCCATCGAGGTCGATTTCTTTTAACCTAAATCCGTTTGAGCTTAATATTTCATTACTGATATTAGCTTCATACACCGAATCAATATTTGCTTTTGCTACTTTATTTGAATCTTTGTGCAATTGAATAAGGCCGCTTTTATCAGCAATAAATACAAACCCTGTTTGCTCAATTTTAAATTGTTGCAGTAGCTTTTGCATGTCAGTGATACTTTTTGCAAGCCCTGCCAAACCTTTACCATTTACTTGTTGGTGGTTAATGAACATTTTTACGTCGTTCACTGACTCTTGGTAAATACTGATAGAGTAGGGTTTTCTTGATTCTTTGAAGGCAAAAAACCACCCATCGGCTTCATCGTTTTTTAGTACGCGTAAAAAGCCCTCTTGATTCCAGTATTGTGCGGTGTTTCGGTTAGCCCACGATGCAGTCGCTAAGTCGTATTGTTCTACCAAGCGGTTAAGCTCTTTTAAAAGCAATGCATCGTTATTATTGGTTTCTGCCCATTGTAAAATAAATTCGTTTGATGAGAGTTGCTCTGCAGCACCAATTAGCATATTTATTTCACCACCAATGTGGTTACTAATTGTTTGCAGCTTACCTGGTAGCTCTGACTCAATCATGCGTTGTTCTATTATATCTTCAGAACTGTATAACGATGTAATGCCAATGAGTGCTGCAACAAAAATAGCGATGCCACTGCCAAGAGCTGTAATTTTTTGAGTAATGGAAAGGTTTTGTATCATTTTATAATAATTTTTTACAACGAAGTAGAATATGATGTTAGCACACAATTTATTTAGAGTTAAATAATGCGAATGAACAAAAAAATAGCCTCTTTTTAACTAAACTATAAGGCATAAAAAAGCCCACACGCAAAGCATGTGAGCTTGGTTTCTAACAAGCGAAACTTAAAGGATAAAGTTAAACAATTTTTTTCATGGCTGACATATAGCCACGTAATTTAGCGCCTACTATTTCAACCGGGTGCTCACGCAGCGCTGTATTAATTTCAATTAACGCTTTGTTGTCTACTTGGTTACTTTGCTCACCTAAGCCTTTACCAATTACATCGGTGTCGATATTTTTCATAAAGTCAGCAAGTAATGGTAAGCAAGCATGGTTATATAAGTAACACCCATATTCAGCAGTGTCTGAAATAGTACGATTCATCTCAAATAACTTTTTACGTGCAATGGTATTAGCAATCAGTGGTGTTTCGTGAAGCGACTCGTAGTACGCAGACTCTTCAATAATGCCAGCCGCTGTCATAGTTTCGAATGCAAGTTCAACACCTGCTTTAACCATAGCGACCATCAAAATACCGTTGTCGAAGAATTCTTGTTCTGAAATTTCTACATCACCAGCGGGTGTTTTTTCAAAATTAGTTTCAGCGGTTTCTGCGCGCCATTTAAGAAGGTTAGCATCATCGTTTGCCCAATCTTCCATCATTACACGTGAGAATGTACCGTCGATGATGTCGTCTTGGTGCTTATTATAAAGTGGACGCATAATAACTTTTAGCTCTTCACTAAGTTCAAATGCTTTCACTTTTGCTGGGTTAGATAAACGGTCAAGCATGTTTGTTACGCCGCCGTATTTAAGAGCTTCTGTGATCACTTCCCAACCAAATTGAATTAGTTTAGATGCGTAACCTGCATCAATTCCTTTTTCAATCATTTTGTCAAAACATAAAATAGAACCCGTTTGTAACATGCCGCATAAAATAGTTTGCTCACCCATAAGGTCTGATTTAACTTCAGCAATGAATGACGATTTAAGCACGCCTGCGCGGTCACCACCTGTGCCAGCAGCGTAGGCTTTAGCTTGTGCTAGGCCATGACCTTGTGGGTCGTTTTCTGGGTGAACGGCAATAAGTGTTGGTACACCAAAACCACGTTTGTACTCTTCACGTACTTCAGAACCTGGGCATTTAGGTGCAACCATGATTACAGTGATATCTTCGCGAACCTGCATGCCTTCTTCAACAATATTAAAGCCATGTGAGTAAGCAAGTGTAGAACCTTGCTTCATTAACGGCATGATGGCGTTAACGACTGCTGTGTGTTGTTTATCTGGCGTTAAATTAAGTACTACGTCAGCTGTTGGAATTAGCTCTTGGTAAGTACCTACAGTAAAGCCGTTTTCAGATGCGTTTAAAAATGATTGGCGGCGCTCAGCAATAGCTGAATCGCGTAACGTATAAGACACGTCTAAACCTGAATCGCGTAGGTTAAGGCCTTGGTTTAAACCTTGTGCGCCACAGCCTACAATAACTAGTTTTTTACCTTTAAGTGCGTTTACACCGTCTGTAAATTCGCTTGCGTCCATAAATTCACATTGCGCTAATTGCGCTAATTGTTCGCGTAAAGGTAAGGTATTAAAGTAATTCGCCATTGTTAGTGTCCTATAAATATGTTTGTTAGATGCGCTTTATTTTGCGCTTGTAAACACCATATTTAAAAATGTTACTTGCGTAAAATGATATATTTGAATTAAAGTGTTTCAAAATATGAAATACTGGTGTTGCTATGGATCATAAGCATTTAAAATATTTTTTAGCGTTGGCTAAAACACTGCACTTTGCTAGAGCAAGCGAGCTTTGCCATGTGAGTGCGCCTACATTAAGTCGTAATATTAAACACCTAGAAGAAGAGGTGGGCGTTGCGCTATTTATACGCGATAACCGCAGTGTAAAATTAACAAAAGAGGGAGAGTCTTTTATTGATTACGCCACTGCTACCCTTGCTAACTGGCAACGATTTAAAGCTAATGTGAAAGAGCCACAGCAACATATTTATGGGAAAGTCAGTATTTATTGCTCTGTTACCGCCTCTTATAGTTTTTTGCATCAAATTTTAGAGCAACTCAGAGCGCAGCATCAGTATATAGAAATAACTTTAAATACGGGCGACCCTGCACTAGCTATAAACCGTGTGCTCGATGGTCATGAATCAATGGCAATAGCAGCTAAACCCGGAAAATTACCCGCGCAAATTGCTTTTGTAGATATAGGCCATTCACCATTAGTGCTTATTGGTCCAAAAGTTCAATGTACGATTACTGAAAAATTAACATCAAACAATACAGAGCTTGATTGGTCTGAATTAGAGTTTATTGTGCCTGAACAGGGTTTTTCTAGGCAGCGCCTAGAAATGTGGTGGCGAAAAAACAATATTCACGGAAAAATTTATGCACAAGTGGCGGGGCATGAGGCAATGGTGTCTATGGTTAGCCTAGGATTTGGTGTAGCAATGGTTCCTAAAATAGTATTAGATAACAGCCCACTAAAAGATAAAGTACAGATACTCACACCAAAAATGCAAGCCCCTGAAGGCTTTGACATTGGCTTAGC
>NZ_NTLW01000262.1:0-7524 GCF_002632075.1 Pseudoalteromonas sp. ESRF-bin5
TAAGCAAAGTGGTGGATACTCCACTATTGAAGTTTTATAAGCTGATTAAAGGAGTTAAAAATGCCGACATTTACAGGCGAGCAAGCAACACATTACGATAGTCGCATTACCCGCTTAGTACCTGGTTATGAGCTATTACACCAACTTACCAATGCACAACTACTCGCTACGTTAGCAGACAACGCGCATATTTTAGTAGTAGGAGCCGGTACAGGTAAAGAAATACTCGCCCTTGCCGCGCTTAACCCTACTTGGCAATTTACCGCGCAAGATACCTCAAGTGATATGCTCGCAATTGCTAAACAAGCGTTTGAAGAACACGGCATAGCAAAGCGCGTTAACGTTATTGAAGGCGAGCTTGATAAGCTATCTACTAAGGCCGATGCGGCGGTATGCCTACTCGTAATGCACTTTTTAAAAGACGACGGCAGCAAAAAGCAGCTACTCAAAAACATTAAAGCTAATTTAAATAAAGGCGCAAACTTATTTATTAGCGATTTAATGAAACCCGAAACCGACTTTGAGCGCGAAGCACAAATTACTGTGTGTGCCGATTTAGGCTTAAGTGACGCAGGGCAAGCCTACACAGCTCAAAATTTAGAAAGTGAGTTTTACCCACTTGATAGAATGCGCTTAAGTGAATTACTTAACGAGTGCAAATACGGTATTCCTAAGCTTTATTTTAAAGCGCTTGGTTTTAGCGGATACGTTGTTAAATAATCTTAACCTTAGCACCGATCTGGCTTCAGTCGGTGTTTCCTTTGAACACATTCTTACATCTTCTAACAGGTACAAACAAAGCTCTCACAGTTTTATTACTAATTAGTGAATATGATTATACTCATTACCAACACAGAGAATAATCATGAAAAAAAGTTTAATTGCCCTTTTATTACTGTCTGGCTGTGCCTCTCAGGGCGTTGATCGCGATGACCAAGGTCATATCATTAAGCATTACTATGCTACGGTCGAATCAATTGAAAAGGTAAAGCTGTCATCAGAAATCGGAACCGGAATCATGCTTGGTGCAGGCATTGGTTTAGCCGAGGATTTAGATGGTAACACCGAAGACATGATCAGCGGTGCCATTGCCGGAGCATTGATTGGCGGACTTTTTACGGCATTATTTGAAGGCGGTAACACAGCATATCAATACACACTTAACGATGTAGATAACGGCGAATTCATTGTAATTCAAAAGAAAAAACTGCCGAAAAGTACTCGCTGTGTAAGAGTAAAAACAGGAAATAAAGTAAAGCTAGAAGCGGCTAATGACAGCTTTTGCCTAAATATAAATAACACCAAAAGCTAACCTAGCTTCAAGGCTCGTATTATTAATTACTTACAAAATGTTGTAATTAAACAAACCCATTAAAATTACTTTTTGGTGTGCTTTGGTATAAGCTCTTTAGCAGTATTTTTATCCATCAAGGAAGCACTATGAAGTTTGAACAGTTATTAAATAATTTTGATATGGGCGTATGTGTTGAGCAACTTCAAAAAGAGTCGTTATTAGACCTCGCTTTACTTTTTGTCACTGTTGATGGTTCTATTGCTGACGAAGAGCTAAATGTAGTGAGTGCTTGGGCACAAAAAATTGAATGGAACTCAGCAATAGAAATAGACAATTACATAATAGAAATGACTAAAAAATGTGTTTCAGCGGTACAAACAAACGAAATAGAGTCATTTATTCAACACCGTATGTCGCACATTATTGACCAACCAATGAGGGTGTTTGTTTTAGAGCTTCTTAAGCAAGTAATTGAAGCTGATGGCATAACCCACGAAAACGAACTTAAAGCATTGAAAATTGTTGAATCTATAGTGTAATTAAAATATTAAAAGCTCGGTTACTGAACGTTAAACAACCCAGAACCGGGGACTTTTAATGAAATTAAGTTTAACCAATCTCTTTAAGCGCAGATAGCGCCGCCTGTGCTTTATCTATTTGTACAAAAATATGGTCGTGATAAAACGCAGCCACTACATTGGCGCTAATATTATGCTCGGTTAATTTGGCCGATACCGCAGCGGTTAAGCCAACAGCCTCAAGGCTTGAATGCACATTAAGGGTTATTAAATTATATTTACCTTCGTAAGTAATACCGGCTTTATCGGCGGTATCTGCATTTAAAATAAGGGTTAGGCCTTCTTCTTCAACGTAACTAGCAAGCGGGTTTAAATGAACGTAGTCAGCAAGGCTCCCTGCTAAACAGCAAAATATATATTCACCCTGTTTAAGCTCGGGGTTCATTGATTTTAATAACGTATTTAGCTCTAAAATTCCCACCATGTTGACTCCTTACATTTTTAATTAGCTGTTTTAAGCTTAGCTACAAGCCCGCTTAATAGGGCTATTTTAATATTACTTAACTGCCTATAATCAAAGTACGGGCACACAATAATGTTATTCGTTGTATCAATTGCAAACTCATCGTCTAGCCAATTAAATTGCGCATTAAGCTTACCTTGCTGTAATAAGTTTTTAGCATGGGTTCGCCCAGCAATAATATGCAGTTGGTTTTTATTTGTGCCGTTAATAATGGGGACACTAAATAGCAGCGCAGTTTTACTGTTTTTTTGCAGTAAAAATGTATCGCGATACGCTTGCCAGCTATCGGCTTGTTTAGCAAAGCTGTAATGCTCGCTGGGTAGCGCAAACAACACTTTAGCGTATACGTTAAACACTTTACGCCAGCCATTACCACAGTGCTGGTTTATGGTATTTATTTGCTCGTTTATTACAGGCTCAACACTTTTCAGGGTTTCAAAGTAGGGCATAGGCGGCGCTTTTGCCACATAAACGGCTACGCTAAAGGCTTGCTCACCTAAGCCAATTAGTTGCTCACTCACACTAACTCGCCTTTTTTTGCGCTAAAATACGGTCGAGGTTATTGGCAAAGTTTTGGCGGTCGGTTTGACTAAGCGGTGGTGGCCCGCCACTCATTTCTACGCCGCTTGAGCGCATGGTATCCATAAAGTCGCGCACGTTTAATAACGAGCGAATATTCTCTGGTGTGTAAAGCTCACCGCGCGGGTTAAGTGCTTGGCCACCGTTATCTATAACTTCACTGGCTAGAGGGATGTCGCCAGTAATAACTAAATCGCCTTTTTCTACACGCTTTACTATTTCGTCATCGGCCACATCAAACCCGCTCGAAACCTGTACGCGGCTTATGAATTTTGAAGGCGGAATGCGCATTGCATGGTTAGCCACTAAAATGGTTGGTGTTTGCGTGCGCTCTGCTGCTCTAAAAAGTATTTCTTTTATTACCACAGGGCATGCGTCGGCATCTACCCATATTTTCATGCTTAAATCTTTTAATTGCTCTAGTATTTAACTGATCCTATAGCAATTTATTTTAATCGGCTAGCAAACTTTATTTGGTTAAAGCCGTACAAACTGCATCACATTTAAAAAGGAGCTTTCATGAAGGCCATTACGACTATTTTACTTATTACAGGGTTATTTTTACTCACTGCCTGCACAAGTGCACCTGAAGGAATTACCCCCGTTAAAAACTTTAACCTTGAGCAGTACAAAGGTAAGTGGTACGAAATCGCCCGCCTAGATCACTCATTTGAAGAGGGCATGGAGCAAGTAACCGCAACTTACACAGTAAACGACGACGGCACAGTAAAAGTGCTCAACAAAGGTTTCATAACTAAAGAGCAAAAGTGGGATGAAGCAGAAGGCTTAGCAAAGTTTGTAGAAGGCAATGACACAGGCCATTTTAAAGTCTCGTTTTTTGGCCCATTTTATGGTGCTTACGTAATTTTTGAATTAGACCAAGACGACTACCAATATGCGTTTATAACCAGTTACAACCGAGACTTTTTATGGTTTTTATCACGTACGCCTACCGTTAGTGATAAGCTTAAACAACATTTTATAGCTAAAGCAAACAAACTAGGCTTTGCCACAGAACAAATTATTTGGGTTAAACAGTAGTTATTTAGCGATGTAAAGGGGCTTTACAGTTGTAGTGCTAATGATTGTTACAGCTGTAATAAAACGATCACCTTACTGTAAAGTAAGTTAAATATGTTCGGGCTATATTAGCTGCACTTGCAACGAGACATGCAAGTGTTGGACATACTGAATATCCCCCCTATTGTTGGCAAGCTTTATAGCTTGCCATTTTTTTTGCCTAAAATTAATAGCTTTCTTTGGATCAGATTTTTACTAACTAAAGTGAGTTTACTACCAATAATAGCCCTGAAAAGCCGATCAGTAGCATATTTAAAAAGCTAAATGGCTTAATCAACTTTTCTATAAAATTATAAAAAATCGTTATAATTAATACACTTAACCCCATAAAACCACAAAACAGTAAAGCTCCGTATCCTTGCTGCGTAACAACACAGAACAATAAACTTAGTAAAATACTGATCCAAGCAACTATTAGCAGCAAATTACTTTGCAGCTTAGAGGGACGCGTTGTAAACACCGTTTTAAAATGCACTGGTTTTGCCAAAGCAAAACCATTAAAAGCAAACAAACAGAGGCTAAAGCTAAGTAAATCAATCATACTTTTTGCCTCTTTTTATTATTGGTTAGGTTATTAGCTGTTTTTTTAGATGCGCTAGAAGCAGTACGTAATTTTTCGGTTTGTACTAAAAACAGTATGCTAAACAGTAAAAATACCGCATCGAAAATAAACAAGGCCCATTGTTTATTAAGTAAGTAGCTCACTATATTGCCCTGTGTGGTGAGCGCATTTATTGCCGGTACACTCAAACACGCGAAGGCATTTATGGCTGCCATTACACGCCATTGCAACCTATCGCGCTTTAAAAGTGCCATAACGGCAACCACTAACCATGCTAAAAAGAACACTGTAACCTCTTTTTCACCACGCCCTGCTACGGTTGGACTAAGTAATCTATTGGCAATAAAAAAGGCGCAAGTAGCCAGTGGTAAGCCCATAATGGTGGCAAGGTTTAAACCTTCGACTAATTGTAAGCCAAATGAGGCTTTACCCTTATTACGCTCGCGTATGCGTTTAGCCCACATTATGCAGCCAGAGGCAATCATTACGCAGCCTGCAATACCGCCAAGTACGTATAACCAGCGCAGTAAAGGTGTAGCAAAGCGCCCTGTATGCATAGAGTTAAGTGACTCATAAAGTGCTTTACTACTGCTAAGTTCGACATCAGTCTGTGCAACTAATTTGCCGGTAGCACCACTAAACAAAAGCCGCGGAGATTGATCGCGAAGCGCCTTTGCAGGGCTTACCAATACCGTTACTGTTGAAGCGGCCATATTCGGTTTACTAACCTGAACACGCGTAATATCTGCACTAGGCCACTTAGTATAAACTTGATCCAAAATAGTGTTTATAGGGAGCAATTCTGCACTGCCTTGGGCGTTATTAGTCACGTTATTGCTAGGTGTTACATCGTTAAAAAAGCCACGCATACCCTTGTCGTAGGTCGTTAACGCAGGGTAGGGGAACAACATAAATATAAGCGTAATAATGCCTGTGTAGGTAATCATTAAATGAAACGGCAAGGCAAGTACCGAGCTTAAATTATGCGCATCTAACCAGCTACGAGTCCCTTTATTGCGCCTAAAAGTAAACATATCTTTAAATATGCGCTTATGAATAACCACGCCCGAAATTATTGCCAGCAGCATAAAAAAGCTGGCAAAACACACCACCCAACGCCCTGTTATGGCATCTAAATAATAAAGCTGATAATGCAAGCGATAAAAAAAGTTACCGCCTTTGGTTTCAACAAAAGGGGGCAGCGCTTGCATGGTGTTTGGGTTTAATTGGGTATTTACAAACTGGCTGCGGCGCTGTCCTGGCTCTTTAGGTTTTGCATAGCCATATACTAAATACGGTATTCGCTCTTCGGGCAAGGTAATACGCCAACTAGGGGAGTTTGCAGCGTGCTGATTTAAGTAATCAAAGCCCTTTATAATTTGCTGCCTCTGTGCGGCCACTCTGTCGGTTTGGGCTTGCACATTGTGTATAGCAGGTTGATTCCAGAGGTTTATTTCGTCTCTAAAAAAACTCGCTGTGCCTGCAAAAAATATTACGTAAATAATCCAACAGGTAAGTAAGCCCACCCAGGTATGCAGCCAGGTCATCGACCTAAAAAAGCTGTCTTTCATAGCCAACCCTTCAGTAACGCCAATACAGCAACAAAAAAACCGGTACTTAGTAAAATACTGATCCATGCAGTTTTTAACGACTTGACCGAAAACGTATAAATAAACACTGCGGCGTAAATTAAAATACTGATAGACACACACAGTAAAACGGCATCTTGCTTAGCAATAGGCAGCAGCACACTTAATAATGAAATACACGCTGAGGTAAACGCATAGCCACCTACGATGGCAATAATAAAACGCAAAAATACTAACACTCTGTAGCTTTGGGCCACCTTTAAAAGCGCAGCTAGGTTAGTTTTTGTAAAAGGTGCTATGTGCAGAGGTGCCCGCATAGTTAACAAATCCCTTATTCAAATACGAGGATAAAAATAAGGGGTTATTATAAAGCTTACAAATACAAAAGATAGTGATTCTCATTTGTATATTCTAGATAATTCAACATTATTGTCTAGCATGTTAGTAAAATACTGATCTCTGCTCTTTTAGGGTTATTGCTTAGCTAATAACGAAGGTTTACAGTGGTCAATACTGGCAAGCCAAAGAGTAAATTTAAAATGAGCAACCACGAAAAACTAAATTATGTAGAGTTTCCCGCGTGCGATTTAACAGCCACAAAAAGCTTTTTTACTAACGTCTTTAACTGGCAATTTACCGACTACGGCCCAGAATATACGGCGTTTAGCGGCCAAGGACTTGATGGTGGCTTTTTTAAAGCACCGCTTAAATCACTTACTCAACATGGAGCCGCACTGCTGGTGTTTTACAGTAACGACATTCACGCAACCTATAAAAAAGTAGCGCAATATGGCGGCAAAATAGTAAAACCTATTTTTGAGTTCCCCGGTGGTTGCCGCTTTCATTTTACCGAGCCTAGTGGTAACGAATTTGCCGTATGGTCAGAAAAACAATAAATATATCAAGTGATTAGTTGTTATTTTTAGATGAGATCACGATTTTACCAACTAATAACTAGTTTGAGTAAAATAAACCGATTTTTTACCAACTCATTAGGTCTAAATGGCCATTTAGAACAAAATTCAAGCATTTAAGGCCAAATTTATATGGATCCGATCAATTTAATTGAGCAAGTTAGTAAATGCGTGATCTGTGAACCTCATTTACCGTTAGGTGCTCGCCCCGTTATACAATTTAATGCCAATGCGCGTATTTTAATTGCCGGCCAAGCACCGGGCATAAAAGTACACGAAACTGGCAAGCCCTTTAACGATGCTAGCGGAAACCGCCTACGCGAATGGCTTGGGCTAAGTGTTGATGAGTTTTATGACCCGCAAAAAGTAGCTATCTTACCTATGGGCTTTTGCTACCCAGGTAAAGGTAAGTCGGGCGACTTACCTCCGCGTAAAGAATGTGCACCCGCATGGAGAGCGCAATTA
>NZ_NTLW01000238.1:0-2566 GCF_002632075.1 Pseudoalteromonas sp. ESRF-bin5
GCAGCAATCGTAACCGAAATAGCAGGTACCACCCGCGACGTACTGCGCGAACACATCCATATTGATGGCATGCCACTGCATATTATCGATACCGCAGGTCTTCGTGAGAGCCCTGACCGCGTAGAGCAAATAGGTATTGAGCGCGCATGGGATGAAATAAACCAAGCCGACCGCGTTTTATTTATGCTTGATGGCACCGATACTGTAGACACCGACCCACATAAAATTTGGCCAGAGTTTATGGCAAAATTACCAAAAGGTATGGGTGTTACAGTGATCAGAAACAAAGCCGATTTGTCGGGTGATGTTGTAGGCTTGGATGAAAACCAACAATACCCGGTCATAAGTTTAAGTGCTAAAAACGCTGAAGGTATAGAGCTCGTTCGTGAACATTTGAAGGCCTGTATAGGTTTTGACGGCGCAACAGAAGGTGGCTTTATGGCTCGTCGCCGTCATTTAGACGCTTTAGAGAGCGCAGCTTATCATTTAGATACGGGTAAAACGCAGCTTGAAATGCATGTTGCAGGTGAAATTTTGGCCGAAGAGCTGCGCCTAACGCAGCAATTTTTAAACGAAATAACCGGTGAGTTTACTTCAGACGATCTACTTGGAAAAATATTTAGCTCGTTCTGTATTGGTAAATAAAAGACCTAACAATTAAATAATTAAAAATTAAGGGCGTAAAAACGCCCTTTTTTTACTGCCTTAATTAAGCCTTCCTATATCAACATATGGATATTTTTTAGATAAGCTGAGTGCTATTTTAGGCTCTCATTTTCACTAAATTAGTATCTTTAAAAGCTTATTAATGACCTACTTTACAAGATATAACCGCCTATTTAAGGTGATATATCTCACACATACGAATAAGTTAAGCCACTATAATTAACCTTAAAACAAGCTGAAATCACTGTTTTTAATATTTTATTAGCTAAAATTGCAGCCTTAATTGGCTATATATCAAAAAATAAGGCGATCACAAGTGTGTATTGATCGCGCTATCCACCAGCTCAAACATGTAAATGCATGATCGAATATCACAAAAACTTTAAATTTAGTCAGATCAGTTATCCACAATTTCCATTTTTTGGACAAAAATCCAAAATTTTTTAGCTGAAATACACGTTATTAGCTCTATTTTTAGTAAAAAGCGGCCGTTATAAAAACTATTTTGATATTTATTTAATAAGATCATATTTAATTGATCGTTATTTAAAATTATTTTCGATCTAAATAATCGGTTATCAACACCCTTTATATCCACACAATGATCAACATTACTTCTATATTAAACATTCATCATAATTGGACTTACAAAAGCTTAAAATCAATAACTTACAAAATTTTAGTTACATAGAGTATAAAGTTAAACAGAACTTCCCCCAATCTTATTAACAGTTTGATCAGAAGGTTACATTTGAAGGTATTATTTTACATCTATATAAATCAACAACTTAAAAAAACTTTAAACAATGATCTAAAAATTAGCCTAAAAATAGTTATCCAAACCCACACTCTTCCCTTTACTGCAGTTTGTACTCGGCTATCATAGGCAGCAATTAAAACTAATGCGATCATAACTAATCATGAGTTCAGTAAATATTATTGTGGGCAGCCAAATGGGATCGGCCGAGTATGTTGCGGAGCAATTAAGCGATGAGCTAAATAACCAAGGTATTACAACCCAACTCCATGATCAGCCAAAATTTAATGAAATAGATCAACACAATACGCTCTGGTTAATATGTACATCTACTTATGGCGCAGGTGATTATCCCGATAACCTTTTAAGCTTTGTAGAACAAGTAGCGCAATCAACTGATTTAAAGCATTTAAAGTTTTCGGTTATTGCATTAGGTGATACCAGCTACGACACATATAACTTAGCAGGGCGCAATATAGAAGCACTACTAAGCAAAAAAGGCGCTATAAAAGTGGCTGAACGCTTAGAATTAAATATATTAGACGAGTCACTCCCTGAAGACACAGCCCTCGCTTGGTTAGACACTTGGGTTACCCAAACAGGTTTAAAATAAAGAGATCAAGTAAAATCTCATATAAAAGTTACTCACAATTTACTAATAATTTAATTAATAATGTGGATAAAGTTTGAATAAACTGCATTTTAAAGCATGCTTATCCATGGGATAAGATCTAACTAATCGCCCCCTGTGCATAAAGTGGCTTTTTGATCAGTGCTTATTTGTGGGATGATCCGATCATATTAACACCTTTAGATCTGATCTAATTTAATGTTTTTAAACAAGATCTAAAGCTTATCAACAGAAAACCCGATCAGTAGTAGTAATAGTATTAAAAGATCTCTTTAAAAGATCCTTTATATTATTAGAGATCACTTACTTAGATCTGAGCACAGTTTAATCATTTATCTTCTGCTCATTTCTAGGTAGAATACGCTCCCTTTTGAAGTTTACCGGTTTGATTTAAGTAGGATCCCATTAATGATTTTTCATGAAAATTTTGACGTTATCGTAGTAGGTGGTGGACATGCAGGCACTGAAGCCGCATTGGCAGCTGCCCGTATGGGGATGAATACCCTGCTACT